>JAAFHD010000359.1:0-3594 GCA_013298245.1 Alphaproteobacteria bacterium | reverse complement strand
GGCAGCCGCCGATGACCACAGGTCGCGGCATCATCGCTGTGCCAGCGCTGATCCCCGGCCCCGCCGGCATGGCCACACCCATCTGGCGCCGCTTCATGGCACGCACGGGAGAGCCCGATGGCTATGCCGACGGCCCTGGCTTCCAGCGCGCCATGGATCGGTTGCTTGACAGTATTTCAGCGGCGATCAGCCGCGGTTGAACTTTGCAACCGGGCGGGCGGGTGTTACTCGATTCGCATGCCTGATGATGGCCAGAAACCTGCGGGCGTTCCCCAGCTGCGCCTGCGGCTGCTGGGCCCCTTCGAAGCGCGCCTTGGCGACGCACCGCTGCGCCTGAGGAACCGCAAGGCACAGGCGTTGCTGGGCTGCCTGGCATTGGGCGCGCGGGGGGGCGAAACACGCGCGCGTATCGCCGCCCTGCTATGGAGCGAATCCGAGGATGACCGCGCGCGCGCCACCTTGCGCCAGACCATCCTGGAACTGCGCAATGTCCTGCCCGATGGCAGCGGCTTCGTCGCGCAGCGCGACAACCTGTTGCTGGACAATGTTCAGACCGATCTGCGTGAGGTGCAGGACGCGCTGAACGCCGGCATCGTGCACCCGCTGCTGCTGGATGTGCCGCGCCTTTCGGAGACATTGCTCGACGGTTTCGAGGATATCGACTCGGCGGTCCGCCCATGGCTGCTGGGCTTGCGCCGCGGCCTGACGCGGCAATGGATGCGCGCGCTCGAGGCCATGCTCGAGCGCAGCACCGACAAGCCCGCACTCGCCGCCACATTGCTGCGCCTGGACCCCACGCATGAGGCCGCGTGCCGCATGGTCATGCAGGCCGCCCACGCCGCCGGTGACACCGCCGGCGCCTTGCGTGCCTATGAGACGCTGTGGGACGCGCTGGGCGCCGAACACGACATGGAGCCATCCGCGCAGACCCAGGCGCTGATCGCCGAAATCAAGAGCGCCGACCCGCCCGCACCCGCACCCATCACATTGCGCGGCGTGCCCGTTCGCCTGGCCGTGATGGTGCCGCCCTTCCCGGAAGACGGCGTCACCCAGGAACGCATTCACCTGTTGCGTGGCTTCCGCCAGGAATTGCTCGCCTGCCTGACGCGCTTCCGCGAATGGTATGTGGTGGATGGCGACGCGCTGCCGCCGGCGGCTGCCAATGCGCGGGTGGCGACGCGCATGTCGCTGAACGCGGCCGGTGTGGAGATGGGTGGCGTGCTGTCCCTCGCGCTGACGTTGCGCGATGAGGAAACCCGCGTTGTCGTCTGGTCCGACCGCTTCGAATTGACACTGCAGGACTGGTTCACGCTGCGCCAGCGCGTGGTCAGCCAGGTGGCGGTGTCCATGCTGGGCAGTGTTTCCGCCGCGCGCCTGGCGGAAACCGCGGCGGTGCCTGACATCAACCTGGCCGCGCATGACAAATGGGCAGTCCATCATCCGCCTGTTCCGGCCACAGCATTGGAAGCGCGCGGAGCAGCTGTTCCTGGAGGCCACCAAGGCCGCGCCGGAATACTCGCCGCCCTGGTCGTCATTGGCGCAGATGGACAATGCGATCCACATCTCGCACGCCGGCATGCGCCGCACGCGTGAGACCGAATTGCGCTCCATCCAGCGCGCCGAACAGGCGGTCACGCTGGACCCGGTGGATAGCCGCGCGCATCTGTGTCTGGGCTGGTCATTGGCGCTGGCCAAGCGCTACGAACGCGCCAAGACGCATATGGGCGAAGCGGTGCGGTTGAACCCGCTGGATCCTTGGTCGCTGGTCGCGGCCGCGCTGTTTCACGCCTTCCAGGGTGAGCACGACACGGCGCAGTCGCTCGCCGCCGATGCCATGGCGCTGGCCGCCACACCCTTCCCCGCGCATTGGGTGTATCACTCCGCCGTCGCGTATCTGCGCGGCGATCACGAGTTCGCGGTGGAGTGCGCGACGCGCACGCAAAGCACAGCACCTTCCAACCGCGCCTGGCACGCGGCAGCGCTGCACCAACTGGGCCGCCAGCGTGAGGCGGAGGAGATGGCGCGGCAATTCCTCGAAGGCGCGCGCGCCGAATGGTTCGGGCGCGAGGACGCAACCGACGAAGCCATCGGGCACTGGTTCATGCACCTCTTCCCGATCGCGCGGCCCGCGGAATGGGAACGCCTGCGCGATGGCGTGGTGGGTGCAGGCATTCCCGTCGGCGCCAGCCGGCATCATGGATGGTGAGATGATGAAGCCGATAGAACCGCCCGCACGCTTAGCCTTTGTGGGCCTTGGCGTGATGGGCCATGCGATGGCGGCGAACCTGTTGCGCGCGGGTTTTTCGCTCAGCGTTCATTCGCGCACACGCAAGGAATTGGCCGGCGCTGATTGGGCGGCGAGCGCGGCCGAGGCGGCGCGGGGTGCCGCCTGCATCGGGCTGTGCGTGCCGGATACGCCGGATGTGGAGCGGGTGATCTTCGGCGCGGGCGGCATTGCGGAAGGGGCGGCGCCGGGTTCGGTGGTGATCGACTTTTCCACGATTTCCGCTGGCGCGACGCAAGGCTTCGCGGAGCGCCTGGCGGCGCAGGGTGTGACGCTGCTGGACAGCCCGGTTTCCGGCGGGCCGCAAGGCGCCATCGACGCCACGTTGACCTGCATGGTGGGTGGCGCTGAAGCGGCGTTTGCCGCGACGCGCGCGGTCTTCGCCGCGGTGGGCAAGACCATCACGCGGCTGGGCGGACCTGGTGCCGGACAGGTGTGCAAGGCTGCGAACCAGCTGATGATCGCGGGCACCATGCATGCGGTGTTCGAGGCGCTGGTGATGGGCCAGAAGGCGGGGCTTGATCCGCGCGTGATGCGCGATGCGCTGCTGGGTGGTTCGGCGCAATCGGCGGTGCTGGCGAACCACGCGCTGCGTTGGATGGATGGGCGCTTCACGCCGGGTTTCCGGGCGGAGTTGATGCTGAAGGATCTGCGCTTGGCGGCGGAAACACTGGCAGGGCAGGGCGTCTATTCGCCGGTGGCGGCGGCGACGCGCGCCACCATGGAAGCGGTCTGCGCCGGCGATGACGCAAAGCGCGATGTGGTGGTGCTGGGCGAGACCATCGCGCGCCGTTCGGAGGGCTGAGCCATGGACCCCCGCATGGATGCCGATATGCGCGCCTATACGGAGGCGCTGGCCCGCCGCGCGCAGCAATGGCCGCCCTTGGTCATTCCCGCCGATCCGCGCGGCGGCCCCTTCGACGAACCCCGCCGCATCAATGACCTGCAATCGGCGCCGCTGAATCCTGGCGGGCCGGTGATGGCGTCTACGCGCGAATTCTGGTGGTCCGTGCGCGGCCGGCGCCTGCTGTTGCGCGAGCACAAGCCCGCCGGCACGCCGCGCGGCACGCTGGTCTATCTGCATGGCGGCGGTTGGGTCTGGGGCAGCATCGATAGCCATGATCGGCTCGCGCGCGAATACGCCGCCGCCGCGGGCTGCAATGTGCTGCTGGTGGACTACGCGCTGTCACCGGAGGTGATCTTCCCGCACGCGCTGCATGAATGCATGGATGTGGTGCGCCGGGTGGATGGCCCGGTGGTGGTGGGTGGTGACAGCGCGGGTGCGAATCTGGCTGCCGCTGTTGGGCTGA
>JAAFHD010000355.1 GCA_013298245.1 Alphaproteobacteria bacterium | reverse complement strand
CCACGCTGCGCCCCTTCGCGGCCAGGCGTTTCAGCACCTCGATGATGGCGCTTTCGGTCGCCGCATCCACCGCCGCCAGCGGTTCGTCCATCAGCAGCAGATCCGCGTTCTGCGCCAACGCACGCGCCAGAAAAACGCGCTGCTGCTGCCCGCCGGAAAGTTCGCCGATCGTGCGCTCCGCCAGCTCCGCCAACCCCACTTCTGCCAATGCATGGCGCGCGGCGTCGCGTTCCGCGCGCGGCAGGCGCCCCCACCAACCGCTGCGCGCGCGCCGCGCCATCGCCACCACATCCAGGGCGGTTGCCGGGAAATCCCAATCCACCGATTGGCGTTGCGGCAGATAGCCGATGCGGTCGCGCGCCGCGTCCAGCGTGGTGCCGAAGAAGCGCGTCTCGCCCTCACACGGCACCAGCCCCAGCATGGCCTTCAGCAGTGTGGATTTGCCCGCGCCGTTCGGGCCGATGATCGCCGTCAGCCCAGGCTGCGCCATCCAGCTGATGTCCAGCAACGCCGGGCGGTCGCGGTAATGGACCGACAGGCCGGTGACCGCGATGGGGTTCAAGCCAGCCGCCCGTTCAGCCCGGCGCTGGGCGCGGCACCACCCAAAGCGCGCGCGATGGTGGTGATGTTGTGGTCCAGCATGCCCTCCAGCGTGCCGGTATAGGTGCCGGCGCGGCCAAGGGAATCGCTGAACAACACGCCGCCCAGCTGCACCACATGGCCGCGCGCGGCAGCCCCTTCGATCAACGCGCGCACGGCGCGATCGGGCACGGATGCTTCCGCGAAAATCGCCGGCACACGGCGCGCCACCAGCATCGCCACCAGCGCCTCGATGCGCGCCAACGACGCCTCGCTTTCGGTCGAAATGCCCTGAATACTGTCCAGCGCCAGCCCATAGCGCGCGCCGAAATACCCGAAGGCGTCATGCGCCGTGACCAGCACGCGCTGGCTGGCCGGAACGCTGCCCAGCACGCGCGCCGCGTATTCGTGCAACCGCGCCATGCGCGCCTGATACGCGGCCAGCCCCGTCGCACCCGGCCCGATCGCGCCCGGCAGCGCGGCCGCGGCATCGGCCCACAACAACGGATCCATCCAAATATGCGGGTCGGCCGCGTCGGGGTATTCGGGATGCGTGCGCAACCGCCCGCGCGGCAGGGTTTCCGCCAGCGCCAGCACGCGCCGCCCGGCCCGAGACAGCCGCGCCAGCACCTCCTCCATCCGCCCTTCCAGGCGGTGGCCGTTCAGCACCACCAGGTCGGCCGCCAGTAGCCGCTGCGTGTCGGCGCGCGTCGGCCGATATAGATGCGGGTCCACGCCCTCGCCCATCAGCGCCGAGACCTGCGCCGCCTGGCCCGCGATGGCGCGCGCCGCATCGGCCAGCATGGCGGTGGTGGTGACGATATTGGGGCGCGCCTGCGCATAGGCCGGCACGGCCAGGGCTGGCAAAGCCAGCACAGCGCGGCGGCGAATGGCTGAATAGCTGTTCACGTCTTCAGTTTGTCCAGACATTTCAAAAGCTTGGATAGTGTGGCCGTGATGGCATCGCGGCGCAAGCTGGCTTCTTGCGCCGCTATCCCATTCCGCCGATCCTGTCCGCCATGCCCCTGCCCAGCCACATCCCCGACGACCAGGTGGTCGAACTGGCCGAGATGTTCCGCCTGATGTCCGACCCCACGCGCCTGAAGATCATCCTGGCCTGCCTGGATGCCCCGGCGGCGGTGGGTGAAATGGCGGATCGCCTCGGCATTTCCGGCAGCCTGGTGTCGCACCATCTGCGGCTGCTGCGTGCGGCGCGCCTGTTGCAGGCGGACCGGCGCGGGCGGCAGGTTTTTTACGTCGTGGGCGACCCGCATATCCGCTCCATGCTGACCGACATGGTGGACCACGTCGCGGAAGGCGACGCGGAAGGCGAGGCGTAGACGACGCCCACACCCGCATGACACGCTGCGCCCACACGCAGGGAAGAACGAGCATGCAAACCAGCCGCCGCATCATCCTGGCCGCACCCGCCCTGCTGGTCGGCGCCGCCCACGCCCAAGGCCGCCCGGTGCGCTTCGTGGTCGGCTTCGCCGCCGGTGGTGCGAACGACATCATCGCCCGCCTGCTGGCGCAAAAGCTGACGGAACGCTCGCCCGGCAGCAGTTTCATCGTGGAAAACCGCCCGGGCGCCAGCACGCTGATCGCGGCCGACCATGTCGCGCGCTCGGCCCCCGATGGCACGACCTTCTTCTACACATCGCCGTCCACGCAGATTTCCGTGCTGGTGAACCGCAGCACCACCGTGGACCCCATGGCCGGGCTGCTGCCGGTGGTCATGGCGCAATCAGCGCCACTCGCGGTGATCTGCCGCCCGGATTTCCCGGCGCGCACGGTGCCGGAATTCCTGGCCCTCGCGCGCGAACGCGGCCCGCGCCTGACGGTGTCCCACCCCGGCACGGGCGCTGTGAACCACCTTGCCATGGTGCTGCTGATGCGCCGCACCGGCATCGAGCCCACGCTGGTGCCATACACGGGCAACCAGCCCTCCATCACCGCGCTGATCCGCGGCGAGGTGGATGTGGCGCATGATGGCCTGTTCACCCCGCGCGGCCAGTTGCAGGACCGCAGCTTGCGCGCGCTGGCGCTGACCGGCAGCGAACGCTCGCCGCTGTATCCGGATGTGCCGACTTTTTCGGAGTCTCTGCCGGGCTACGATGTCAGCTTCTGGGGCGGGCTGCTGGCGCCGCGCGGCACGCCCGAACCCATCATGGACCGCATGGCGAGTGAGGTGGAGGCGATCCTCGCACTGCCCGATGTGGTCGAACGCATCCGCAGTTTTGGCGCCGAACCCGCACGCGGCGGTCGCGCCGGTTTCGCCCGCGTCTACGCGGCCGATTGGGAAAAATGGGGCCAGGTGGTGCGCGAGAACAACATCCAGCCTGGCTGAACGCAGCCGCGTTTTGCCCGCCCACCAAGCCTTGCCCGCATGCTGCGCTGCGATTATGGTCCGGCCGAATTCAAGACCCTGGGTGGGTGCGCCCGCGCGCCCGCGAAGTACGGAAGGCGATGTTGCTGATGCCCAATGGGAACAGGTGGTTGGTGGGCTTGCTGGCGGTTCTGCTGCTGGCCCCCGCCGCGATGGCGCAGCCGATGGTGGGCGCGCCCGTGCAATGGGGCATGGGGCTGCAGCCCTCTGGTGGTGCGGTCAAGGACTGGATCCACTGGATGAATGACATCGTGTTCGACATCATCGTCGTGATCACGGTGTTTGTGGGCGGCCTGCTGGCCTATGTGATGTGGCGCTACAACGCGACGCGCAACCCGGTCGCCAGCACGACCAGCCACCACACTGGCCTGGAAATCGCCTGGACCGTGATCCCGGTGCTGATCCTGCTGGCGATTTCCATCCCGTCCTTCCGCCTGATCTATTACCAGGACCGCACCCAGGAAGCCGACCTGACCATCCAGGTCACCGGCCGGCAGTGGTTCTGGCAATATGCCTTCCCGGATCATGGCGGTTTCCGCTTCGACAGCCGCCCCATCCCGACCGACGAACTGCGCCCCGGCCAGCTGCGCAACCTGTCCGTGGATGAACCGCTGGTGCTGCCGGTGGGTGCGAATGTGCGCGTGCTGAATTCGGGCGTGGACGTGATCCACAGCTTCTTCGTCCCCGCCCTTGGCGTGCAGCGCTACAACATCCCCGGCCGCACGATTGAAACCTGGTTCCGCACCGACCGCGAAGGCGTCTTCTATGGCCAGTGCAACCAGATTTGCGGCGTGAACCACTGGTTCATGCCGATCGAGGTGCGCGTCGTGCCGCGTGCTGAATTCGACGCCTGGGTGGCCGCCGCGCGCACACGCTTCGCTGACAGCATGCCCGCGGGCGCGCCGGCGCTTGCAGAAGCGCCAGCCGCACCCATCATCACCGCAGACGCCGCGCGATAAGGAACACCGCCATGGCATACGCCGCCGACGCGCATGACGACCACAAGCCGAACTTCGTGAACCACTGGCTGTTCAGCACCAATCACAAGGATATCGGCACGCTTTACATCCTGTTCTCGCTCTTCGCGGCGATCATCGGGATTGGCATTTCCTTCCTGA
>JAAFHD010000354.1 GCA_013298245.1 Alphaproteobacteria bacterium | reverse complement strand
CGGCAATTCCGTGCCGGGCAGGCTGTTGGCCGCGCCGCAAAATATCAGCGCTGAGGCCAGCAGGCCCATGCGTGCGCGGTGCAACCTGGGGGGCATGGGGGAAGTATAGGGGAATGCTTGGACTTCACCAGCGGCTGTGGCGCCATGGGCACAGCAGGTGGGCCCGGTGTGGCCCGCGCGCAACGCATGTCACGCAGGTCGGCCATAGCCCCGCAGTTGGGCGGCCGCGGCGTCCAGTTCGGCGGGCGTGAGCAGCACTGGGGCCAGGCCGGCGCCGAGCAGCAGCAGGTATTGGCGGGCCAGGTTCTCCACCTCGCGCGCCAGGGCGTCCGCGCCGGCCAGTGTTGCGCCCAGCGCCAGAACGCCGTGGTTCGCCAACAGGCAGGCCCGGCCGGTGCCGAGTGCGGCGACGGCCGCATCGGCCAGCGCTTGGGTGCCGAAGGTGGCGTGCGCCGCGCAGGGGATTTCGGCGCTGCCCGCCAGCGTGATCATGTAGTGGATCGGCGGGATCGCGCGCCGCGCGCAGGACAGCGCCGTGGCGTGTGGGCTGTGGGTGTGCACGATGGCCTGTGCGTCCCCTCGCGCCGCATAGACCGCGGCATGCAGCCGCCATTCGGAAGAGGGCAGGCCGCCGGACAGCACCGCGCCATCGGGCGCGCATTCGACCAGCATCGCTGCCTCAAGCGCGGCATAGGCGGTGCCCGATGGCGTGATGAGAAAGCCACGCGGCGTGCGGATGGACAGGTTGCCGGACTTGTTCGGCATGAAGCCCGCGGCATCCAGCGCGCGGGCGGCGGCGATCAGTGCCTGTGCGGTCATTCGCGCGTGGCGCGCGCGGCCATGGCGGCGGGGCG
Organism: Alphaproteobacteria bacterium; assembly: GCA_013298245.1. GTDB lineage: Bacteria > Pseudomonadota > Alphaproteobacteria > Acetobacterales > Acetobacteraceae > Rhodovarius. The sequence goes on along the minus strand of JAAFHD010000354.1, from coordinate 3,244 downwards.
CGTCAGGCAACGGTCCAGCCAAGACTTCACCCCCGGTGTGGCGCTGAAATCGAGGCCGTTGAGCCAGGCACCGTAGAGCACCGCGCCGAGGTTCAGGTCGGCAATGGAGAAGCCTGTGCCGACAAGATACTGCCGGCCGCCCAGATGTGTTTCGACCACCGCGAGGCGCGGCGTGATATCGGCCAGGCCCCGCGCGGCTTCGGCCGCGTTTCGCTGTTCGGCCGGGCGGATATAGGTGTTGTAGGCCCAAGCCATGATGGCCGGCTCGACCTCGGTGCCGGCGAACATGGTCCATTGCAGCACGCGCGAAAGGTCATCGCCCTGCGGCATCAAGGGTGGGCCCGCCTTCAGCGCGATATGCAGGTTGATGGCCAGGCTTTCCTGCAGGATCAGCGTGCCGTCTTCCAGCGCGGGCACCTTGCCGGCGGGGTGCATATGCGACAGCGCCGGGTCCTTGGCAGCATCGAAGCTGGTCTGAACAACCTCATAGGGCAGGGCGGCTTCCTCGGCCGCCCAGATGTTGCGGAAGGCGCGGGAGCGATAGGCACCGTGGATGCGCAGCATGGGGTTCAATCCTTCTTCTTCGCGAGTGCCTGGGCATGCGCCAGCACCGCCTGCTGGAACAGCCGCAACAGTGCCACCCAGATGATGATGGCCAGTGCGGCCCAGAGGAAGCCGTGGTGCTGCCAAAGCAGTGCTGCCAGCGCCAACCAGCCGCAACCCAGCAGCACGCCGAATCGCAGGATACGGATCAGTGGCAATCACATACCCCCGATATAATTCGGCCCCCCGCTGCCCTCCGGCGTACACCAGTCGATATTCTGGCTCGGGTCCTTGATGTCGCAGGTTTTGCAATGCACGCAGTTCTGCGCGTTGATGACCAGCTTGTGCTTGCCGTCTTCCTCCACCGCCTCATACACGCCCGCCGGGCAATAGCGGCTTTCGGGCGAGGCAAACTTCTCCCAGTTCTCGCCCAGCCACTTCTCCGGGGCGCGCAGCTTCAGATGCGCCGGCTGGTCTTCCTCATGGTTGGTGTTCGACAGGAACACGCTCGACAACCGATCGAAGCTCAGCACCCCATCCGGCTTCGGATATTCGATCTTCGGCGCATCAGCGGCCCGCTTCAGCACCGCATGATCCTCATGGTGCTTGAAGGTCCAGGGCGCCTTGCCGCGGAACACATAGGTGTCCAGCGCCGCATTCACCATGCCGCCCCAGAAGCCGAATTTCACGAAGCCCGGGCGGATGTTGCGCACCCCGCGCAACTCCTCCCACAACCAGGAAGCTTGCAGTTTCTCAGGATAGCTCTCCAGTACCGGCGGCCGCGTCTCCAACACTTCCGCCACCGCCTCGGCCGCCACCATGCCGGACTTCATCGCCGTATGCGTGCCCTTGATCTTCGGCACATTCAAAAACCCCGCGCCATCGCCGATCAGCATGCCGCCCGGAAACACCAGCTTCGGGATCGACTGGAACCCGCCCTCATTCAGCGCCCGCGCCCCATAGGCAATGCGCTTGCCCCCTTCCAGCATGCCGCGCACCGCCGGGTGCGTCTTGAAGCGCTGGAATTCATCAAACGGCGACAGCCAGGGGTTCGGGTAATCCAGCCCCACCACGAAGCCCACGCTGACCAGGTCCTCGCCCAGCATGTACAGCCACGACCCGCCATAGGTGTCCGTCTTCATCGGCCAGCCGGTGGAGTGCCAGATCAGCCCCGGCGTGTGCTTCTCCTTCGGGATTTGCCACAGTTCCTTGATGCCGATGCCATAGGTCTGCGGCTGCACGCCCTCGCGCAGGCCGAAGGTGTCGAACAGCTTCTTCGTCAGGCTCCCTCGGCAGCCTTCGGCGAACATCGTGTAGCTGGCGCGCAGCTCCATCCCCGGCTGGTAGTTCGGCCCCTCCTCGCCATCGCGCGTGATGCCCATCACGCCAGCGACGACGCCCTTCACCACGCCGTCTTCAATGATCGTCTCGCTCGCCGCGAAGCCCGGATAAATCTCAACCCCCAACGCCTCCGCCTTGGCGCCGAGCCAGCGGCACACATTGCCAAGCGAGACCACATAATTCCCGTGATTATGCATCTGCGGCGGCGTCGGCAGCCGGAACGCCTTGGTCTCGGTCAGGAACATGAAACGGTCTTCGGCGGCGGGTGTCGCCAGCGCCGGTGGGTCATCGCGCCAATCGGGGATCAGCTCATCCAGCGCGCGCGGCTCCATCACCGCGCCCGACAGGATATGCGCCCCCACCTCGGAGCCCTTCTCCACCACACACACCGCCGTATCGGGCGATAGCTGCTTCAGCCGGATCGCGGCCGCCAGGCCTGAAGGCCCCGCACCCACGATCAGCACGTCGAATTCCATCGCTTCGCGTTCGGACATGGCTTGCTCCCCTCTTGCCGGCCCTCCTCATATAGCGGAGGTGTCGCGGTGCGGAACCCGTGCGGACCACATGATGGAAGACCAGGCGGCGCTGCTTGCGGCGCTGCGTTTGCAGATCGAATGGGGTGCTGATGAAGCCCTGGCGGAGGCACCGCTGGGCTTGGCCGTGCGCGCGCCCACACCCGCGCCGGTCGTCGCCCCCATGCCGGCGGCCGCACCCGCCATCGCACGCCCCGTCCCGCCCGCTGCGCAGGAAGCCGCGGCGATGGCCGCAGCCGTGCCCGACCTGCCCGCGCTGCGTCAGGCCATCCAGGATTTCGCCGGCTCCTCGCTGCGCGACACCGCGACGAAGCTGGTGTTTTCCGATGGCGACCCCGGCGCGCCCATCATGCTGGTGGGCGAGGCCCCCGGCGCCGATGAGGACCGCCAAGGAAAACCCTTCGTCGGCGCATCCGGCCAATTGCTGGACCGCATGCTGGCCAGCATCGGCCTCGCACGCGGGCCACAGGTCTACATCAGCAATATCCTGCCCTGGCGCCCGCCCGGCAACCGCACGCCCACGGATGCCGAGATGCTGTTGTTTCTCCCCTTCATCCGCAGGCATATCCAACTGGCCGCGCCACAACTTGTGGTTTTACTCGGCGGCACTTCTGCAAAGACTCTGCTGGGCGCCAAGGATGGAATCACGCGGCTGCGCGGCAAATGGCATCAAGTAAAACTGGACGAGACACAAGTCATTCTAGCGCTGGCCACCTTGCACCCTGCCTATCTGCTGCGAACACCTGCCGCCAAGCGTGATGCATGGCATGATTGGCTGTTGCTGCACCGCCACATGAACCAAGGCTGAATTGCGGCCAAAACACGGC
>JAAFHD010000353.1 GCA_013298245.1 Alphaproteobacteria bacterium | reverse complement strand
ATCGGCCAGCACGCGGCCCAGCACATCGGTGGCCCCACCAGGTGCGAAGGGAATGATGGCACGGATCGTGCGCTCCGGCCGCCAGCCTTGCGCCAAGGCGGGCGTGGCAAGCGCAAGCGATAGCGCGGCGCGACGTGTCGGCATGAGCAACCTCCCCGCACCCCTTGGGCGGGGCGCTTCTTGCCCCAAAGCTTGGCGCAATGCGCCGCGGCTGTCAGCCCATCTTCGCGGCCTTGCGCACCGCGCTGGATGCAGCGCGCTTGCCTTCACCGGCATAATCCTCGTGCTGGTCCTCGATCTTCGCCGGGTCATACAGGTAGTTCACCATCAGCCCCGCGCTCTCCGTCAGCCCCTTGCCCGAGGTATCCGCCAGCCAATTCACCCGCTCCACCCGCGCTCCGTTCGACAAATGAAAATGCCCCACCGGATCGCGCGCGCGCTTCGGGTTGCGCCCCGCCTCTGCCAGCAGATACCGCGCGCATAACCGCGTCAGCACAGGCTCCAACACCGCGGTCAGCGCCGCATCACGCGGCCAGCCGCGCCTGGCCAGCAGCATCTCCAGCACCGCCGTCGGATGCACGGTCGGCGCCGCACCCGCCGCCTTACGCAACGCCGCCACCTCGATATCAGTCAGCAGCGAATCATCCGCCGCATTCTCGCGTTCCGCCAACCAGGCGCGCAGGCCGGGAATGGGCGACAGCGTCGCAAATGTCTTCACATTGCGCAGTTCAGCGCCCAGCACTTCCACCACGCGCTTGATCAGAAAATCGCCAAACGCGATGCCATCCAAGCCCCGCTGGCAGTTGTTGATCGAATAGAAAATCGCCGCATCCGCCGCACGCGGATCCAGCACCGGCGCCTTCTCATCCAGCAGCCGCTGCACGCTGTCGGCCAGGCCCTGCGTCAGTGCCACTTCCACAAAAATCAGCGGCTCACCGGGCATGCGCGGATGGAAAAACGCATAGCAACGACGATCCGAATCCAGCCGGTTCTTCAGGTCGCGCCAAGTGCGGATGCGGTGCACCGCCTCGTAATCCACCAGCTTTTCCAGCAGTGCCGCCGGGCTGTTCCAATCAATCCGCCGCAGCTCCAGAAAGCCGATGTCGAACCAGCTGGCCAGCAACCCGCGCAGGTCGGATTCCAGCGCCGTCAGCAGCGCGTCACCATCCGCCAGGCGCAGCAACTCGGCGCGCAGATCGACCAGGAATTTCACGCCATCCGGGATGGTGCTGAACTGCGTCAGCAGCCGCAGGCGTGGCGGTTCCAGGCTGCGCCGCAGGCGGGTTTTCGCCGCCGTCAGCGCCTCCGCGTCGGCTGCGTTTTCCAGCGCCTGCGCCTCACGCAGCACGGCCTTCGGGTCGGCATCGAACGCCGCCAGCGTGCGCAGGAAAGCCCGCCGCCCGGCGGCATCCGCCGCAACATAGAACTGCGCCAGCCCCGCCGCCCGCGCCCGCGCCGACACCGCACCACCACGCCCATCCAGGCAGGCGCGCATGCGGGCAGAAAGCTCGGTTGGCTCCGCGCGCGGCGCGCGCTCGCTCATGTCCCGCCAAAGGCCGGTGACACGCTTCAGGGCGCGGTCGAGGAGGCCCTCGGCCGGGGTGTTCGTTTCCATCGCGAACAGGATTGCACGGCGCCGCGCGACATATCCAGAAACATTTCGAGCGGGTGCGCATGGATGATTTGCAACCCCGCCGCGCAGGCCTATACCCGCGCCCACAAAACACGGAGAGACCCGATGACCCAGCGCAGCATCCAGGAACTCTATGCCAATGACCCCGAGCGCGCGGATGCGCTGGCCTGGGGCCGTCGCGGAGCGCTGAAGGGCGCATCCCTGGCCGCCATGGGCGCCGCCGTGGGCGGTGCGATTCCCTTCGCCGGCAGCATGCCCTCGGGCACCATGCCCGCGCTGTTCGCCCGCCCAGCTGCCGCCCAGGGGGCCGCGCAAAGCACCGCCCCGCGCATGATGACCCTGCCCGGCAAGGTCGAGATGCTGCTGCAAGGCGAGCGCCCCCTGGTGCTCGAGGCCGCCGAGACCGACCTGGACGACGCCGTCACGCCGTATCGCCGTTTCTTCGTGCGCAACAACGGCCAGACGCCGGAGCCCGCGACGAACGCCAATGCCTGGTCCATGCGCTTCGAGGGCGAGGTCAACACGCCGCTGACCATCACACTCGGCGATCTGCGCAGCCGCTTCGAGAACGTCACCCGCGTGCTGCAGATGGAATGCGGCGGCAATGGCCGCGCCTCCTTCCAGCCGCAGACGCGCGGCAACCAATGGGGCAATGGCGCCATCGGCTGCGCGCAATACACCGGCGTGCGGCTGCGCGATGTGCTGCGTGCGGCGGGTGTGCGCGACACCGCGCGCTTCACCGGCCACCACGGCGCCGACCCGCATCTGTCGGGTGATGCCACGCGCGAAGCCATCAGCCGCGGCATGCGCATCGCGAAAGCCATGGACGAGGACACGCTGATCGTCTGGGCCATGAATGGCGAACCGCTGCCGCATATCCATGGCGGGCCGGTGCGCCTGCTGGTGCCGGGCTGGCCGGGCAGCCTCTCGGCCAAGTGGTTCAACCGGATGCAGCTGCGCGCCAACCCGCATGATGGCGCGGGCATGGGCGGCACCTCGTACCGCATTCCGGCGCGGCCGATCGTGCCTGGTTCCAACAACAACGGCGCCGATTTCGTGGAACAGGAGAGCATGCTGGTGCGCTCCATCCTGTCCTCCCACGCGAATGGCACGCGGCTGCCCGCCGGCACCCGCGCGCTGGATTTGCGCGGTGCCGCCTGGGCCGGGGACCTGTCCGTGCGCGCGCAGCATGTCAGCGTGGATTTCGGCCAGACCTGGCAGGAAATGCAGCTGGCCGCCCCGGCCAACCGCCACGCCTGGCAGCGCTGGCAGGGGCGCGTCGCCCTGCCCGCCGATGGCTATTACGAGATCTGGTATCGCGCCACCGACAGCGAAGGCCGCATGCAGCCGCATGTCGCCGCCAACTGGAACCCGCAGGGCTACAACGCCAACCCGATCAGCCGCATCGCGGTGCTGGTCGGTTGATGCGCGCGCTGTTGGCGATGCTTCTGGCGGCGGGCACGGCGCTCGCCGCGGAGGACCCCTCGGTGCTGCCCGATGCGCCGAACCGGGATGAGATTTTCTACTTCTGCACGGCCTGCCATGGCAGTGCTGTGATCACGCGCTCGCGCCTCTCGCGCGAGCAGTGGGATGGGCTGATGGACTGGATGGTGGAACGCCACGGCATGTCCCCGGTGGAGGGCGATGAGCGGCGGCAGATCGTGGATTACCTGGCGCAGCATTTCGGCCCGGCGCAGGCGGCACCGCGGGGGCGCAATCCCTTTCTGAACTGAGCACATTGGCGCGGCCGAAAACGCGCTATATGCACCCCCATGAGCGACACCCTCACCCCACCGCCCGGCGGCCTGCTGCTGGCCAACAGCCTGGCCGACCCCCGGCTGATCGAAGCCGCCGACCGCACCGCCCGCGCCTGGCAGCACCCGGGCACCGCGCCCCTGCGCCTGGGCTCCGAAGAACACAAGCAGGCCGCCTGCGCGATGTTCCGCGAGACCTTCAACCCCTACAAACCCAGCATCATCGAATGGCCGCGCCTGGATGCGGACGCGCAGAACCGCCTGACCAGCCTGCCCATCTGGGACATCGCGGTGCAGACCGAAGGCAATGCCCGCCTTCGCATGCTCTCCTACGCCCGCCGCCACCCCGACCCCGCCTGGAACGCCGCCATCGAACAAAACGGCTGGGAAGAAGGCCGCCACAAGGTGGTGATTTCCGACCTGGTGCGCAGCTACGGCATCCAGCTGGAACCGGAACCGGAATACCTGGAACCGAAGGACGCCGAATGGGCCTACATGACCACCGGCTTTTCCGAATGCGTCGATAGCTTTTTCGCGTTTGGCCTGTTCGACCTGGCCCGCCAATCCGGCTATTTCCCGCCCGAATTGGTGGACACCTTCGAACCCGTCATCCAGGAAGAAGCCCGCCACATTCTGCTGTTCGCGAACTGGCTCGCCTGGCACCGCCGCAACCTGCCGATCCACAAGCGCGTGTGGTTTGAACTGCGCGTCTGGGCCGTCTGGGCCAGCA
>JAAFHD010000352.1 GCA_013298245.1 Alphaproteobacteria bacterium | reverse complement strand
GCATTGGACAAAAGGGCGGAGGCCGTGGCTCGCGGCGAAGGCGCGTTCAAGGAGATGGGCTCATTGCTGCCCGGCCTGCGCGTGGCAGTGAGCGGCCGGCACTATCTTTTTAGCATGCCGCGCGCGGATGCGCCGGCGATGATCCTGGCTATCCTGCATGAACGGATGGACGTGATCGCCCGCCTGAAATCCAGGCTGGATGAATAGATCGGGCCCGTCGGTCATAGTGCCTTTATGAACACCACCTCGCCGCTATCCGTCGCCCCCTGCGCGACCCACCCATTGCGCGCGTAGAATCGCGCCGCGCGCGTGCCGCCATCCGTGCTCAGCGTCGCCTGGGTATGCCCGGCCGCGGCCAACGACCGGCACGCCGCGGCGATCAGCGCCTGCCCAATGCCGCGCCCTTCATGCGCCGGATCGACGAACAAGGCCCAGATGCTGCCGTCGCGCGGGTCACTGGCAGAAAATCCGGCCAGCACGCCGCCTTCGTCCCACACATGGATCGGCCCATGCGTGATGTGCCATTCAATATCCGCGACCGTCACGCGGGACGGATCCGAAAGTCGGTTCTCCCGCACCGAAGCGCGCAGCGCGACCAGGGCGGGGATATCCGCAAGCGTCGCCAGGCGCATCATTCACAGCCCCTCGATGATCTCGCCGGTCGCGGCATCGATCACCACGCGCACTTCCCGCGCGCGGCGCCGCAGTGTCGCGCGGATGCGCCCGGCATCCTCGCCCTCCCCGCGCTCGATCAGCGAATAGACATGGCCCGCGCGCAGGTCGCGCAGGAAATCCGGCAACGGCGCGCCCAGCAGGGCTGCCGCATCCTCGGCGTTCAGAATCACATCCCCGGCGGCGTCCAGCGCCAGGTGGCGTGGCGGGTTCAGGCTTCGACCTGCTCCACCGCCAGCACTTCCGGCACGTAGTGGCGCAGCATGTTCTCCACGCCGTGCTTCAGCGTCGCGCGGGATGACGGGCAGCCGCTGCACGCGCCCTGCATGCGCAGCTTCACGATGCCGTCGCGGAAACCGCGGAAGACGATGTCGCCGCCGTCGCCGGCCACTGCCGGGCGCACGCGCGTATCCAGCAATTCCTTGATGGTCGCGACGATTTCGGAATCCGCCGGGTCCACGTCTTCGACTTCGGACGCGTCCTCGCCTTCCAGCACAGGCAATTCGGCGACGAAATGCGCCATGATGCCGGCCAGGATGGTCGGGCGCAGCGCGGCCCAATCGGCGTCATCGCCCTTGGTCACGGTGATGAAATCGCCGCCCAGGAAGACGCGCGCCACGCCGTCCAGTTCGAACAGGCGGGTGGCCAGCGGGCTGCGCACGGCGGCCTCGGCGCTGGTGAAATCCGCGGTGCCGCGCGTGCCCATCACGTCCCGACCGGGCAGGAACTTCAGGGTGGCGGGGTTGGGGGTGCCTTCGGTTTCGATGAACATGGCGCTGCCTTGCTGGTTTCCGGACGGATTTGGTCCTGTTTCGGTTCCGATGCAAGAGGCCCAACGCCCGGATGGCACAGGGCCATCCGGGCGGGCATCCCAGGCAGGTGCGGGGTCGGGAGAGGACACCCGCCGGGGAAACGGGTTTCAGCCTCGGCGCTGCGGCGCTGGGCGCGGGGGCTGTGCCTGGCGCAGCGCCAGGCGCGCGGCGGCCCATTGCGCGCCCATGCCCATCGTGCCGGTGTGGCCATGCACGGCCAGCAATTCGGCGCGGGTTTCCGGCTGCCAGGCGATGTCGCGGGCTTGGGCCGTGCCGCTGATGGCGGCGATGGCGACCAGGGCGATGGCGATGCGGCGCATGGGTGGACCCTCCGGTTCGGGGAAGGCGGGGTGCCTTCCGTGAACCAAGGGATAGCGCCACACGCGCTATAGGCGTGAGGCGGCGTATTCGATCAATTCAATAGACGCTATCTATTGTGTGCGCAGTCGCGCCAACCCCGCTTCCGCCTGTTCCACCATCCGCCGGATCACTTCGCCCGCGGGCAGCACTTCATCGATCAGCCCCACGCATTGCCCGGCCCAGACATAGGCGCTGTCCAGGTCGCCATCCGTCGCCCCCACCGCGTTGCGCGCGCCGGAGACCAGCTCCAGCAATTCTTCCTTGGTCGCCCCGGCTTCCTCGCGCGCGACGATGTGGCGCGCATGCGCACTGGCCAGCGCACGACCAGGTTGGCCCATGGTCCGTTTGATGATCATCGTGTCCTCAGGCCGCGCCGACGCCAGCGCGGATTTATACGCCGCATGCGCCTGCGCCTCGACCGTGGCGACGAAGCGCGTGCCCATCTCAACGCCCTCCGCGCCCAGCGCCAACGCGGCCAGCAGCCCGCGCCCATCGGCGATGCCGCCACTGGCCAGCACCGGGATTTTCACCGCATCCACCACGCGCGGGACCATCACCAAAGTGGTCTCATCGCCGCGCCCGATATGGCCGCCGCCTTCATAGCCGACGGTGGCCACCATATGCGCGCCGGCCGCCTCGGCCTTCTTGGCCAGTTCCGGGCCGGCGGTCAGTACCAGCGTGCGAATCGCGTGGCCCTCGCAGCGGCGCAGCCAGGGTGCCGGGTTGCCGGCGGTGAACGCCACCGCCGCCACATTCTCCTCCAGCACGACATCCAAAAGCGGCGCGACATCCATCCGTCCCAGCGGGAAATTCACCGCGAAGGGATGCGCCGTCATCGCGCGGCACCGCTGGATTTCCGCGCGCAAGGCGGCCGGTTCCGTCAGCCCCACCGTGTTGATCTGCCCAAGCCCGCCGGCATTGGAAACGGCCGCCGCCAATTCGGCATAGGCCACACGGGCCAGCCCGCCCTGCACGATGGGATATCGGATGCCGAGCATCTCGGTGACGCGTGTCTTCATGCGCGCAGGCTATCCGCGCAGCAGTTCCTCGACCAGCGCCGGCACCAGCGTGGTGGCCGGCCCTTGCCGCGTTTCGGAAAAGCGATGCGCCACCGCGCTGGGTTCCAGGTTCAGTTCCAGGCTGCGCGCGCCGGGGCGCAGCGCCTCCACAAACCCCGCCGCCGGATAGACCGTGCCGGAGGTGCCGATCGCCACGAACACATCGGCCGCCTCCAGCGCCGCTTCGATGCGCCGCATGTGCATCGGCATCTCGCCGAACCACACGATGTTCGGGCGCAGCCGTGCGGCGCCACAGGCAGGGCAGGGTGTTGCGCGCGGCATCGGGCCCGCCCATTCATGCACCGCGCCGCAGCCCTCGCAGCGTGCCTGTTTCAGCGCGCCGTGCATCTGCACCATGCGGCGCGCGCCGGCACGCGCGTGCAGGTCATCCACGTTCTGCGTGACGAGCAGAAAATCATGCGGCCAGGCGGCGTCCAGCCGCGCCAATGCGTGATGCGCGGCGTTGGGCGCGACATCGGCCAACTGCGCGCGCCGCGCATCATACCAGCCCAGCACCAGGTCGGGGTCGCGGGCAAAAGCCTCGGGCGTCGCCAGATCCTGCGGGCGGTGGCGCTGCCACAGCCCGCCCGGATCGCGAAAAGTGGCCAGACCGGATTCGGCACTGATGCCGGCGCCGGTCAGGACCACGATGCGCATCAGTGGCCGTGATGCCCGGCGCGTGCACCGGCGGCGCGCACCTCCAGCTGCACGGTCACCGCGCCCGCGCGTTCGAACACCAGCGTGACCGGGATGGTGCTGCCCTGGCGAAGTTCATCGCTCAGCCCGATGAACATCAAATGCAGGCCGCTGGGTTGCAGCTGCACCGTCTGGCCGGCGGGGACAGGGATGTCGTTCACCGGCCGCATGCGCATCACATCGCCTTCGCGGATATGCGTGTGCAGCTCCATGCGCGGCGCGGCGGGAGAGCTGGCGGAGAGCAGCCTATCCGCTTCCGCGCCTGCGTTGCGGATGGTCAGGTAGCCCGCGCCCTGGCCGCCCGCACGCGCCGCGCGCGTCCATGGCTGGGTGATCTGCAAGGTGGTTTGCGCCTGCGCGGCGAGGGGTGTGGCGAGCGCGGCGGCGATCAACATGCGGCGTGTGGTCATGGTGTTTCTCTTTGGATCGGGGCGGCGATGCGCCCGCATGGCGTGACAGACGCGGCGCTTTCGGCGGCGCGGTGGAAGTTCTGGCGTGTCAGGCGGCGGGCGGCGCGCGCGGCTG
>JAAFHD010000351.1 GCA_013298245.1 Alphaproteobacteria bacterium | reverse complement strand
CCTGGCTGGACGAACTTGACCGCAACACCCCCTGACCGCCGAGGACTTTACCCCGATGAGCGCCACTATCGACGACGTCCAGGCCTACTGGAACCGCCGCCCCTGCAATATCCGCCATTCCACGGCGGAAATCGGTTCGCGCCAATATTTCGACGACGTCGAGGAACGCAAATACTTCGTCGAACCCCATATCCCGGGCTTCGCGCAGTTCGAGCGCTGGCGCGGCAAGCGCGTGCTGGAAGTGGGCTGCGGCATCGGCACGGATGCGGTGAATTTCGCCCGCGCCGGCGCGGATTATACGGCTGTGGAACTCTCCGAAGTGTCGATGGCATTGGCCAAGCAGCGCTTCGAGGTGTTCGGCCTGAAGGGCAACTTCATCCACTGCAACGCCGAAGAACTGTCCCAGCACGTGGACAACGGCGCCTTCGACCTGGTCTATTCCTTCGGCGTCATCCACCACGCGCCGCACCCCAACCAGATCGTGCGCGAAATGCGCAAGGTGGTCGCACCGGGTGGCGAATTGAAGCTGATGGTCTACGCCAAGAATTCCTGGAAAGACGCCATGATCGAAGCCGGCTTCGACCAGCCCGAGGCGCAGAATGGCTGCCCCATCGCCTTCACCTACACGCCCGAGGAAGCCGCGGTGCTGACCAGCGGCTTCACCATCACCGAACTGCGGCAGGACCACATCTTCCCCTACATCGTAGAGAAGTATATTCGCTACGAATATGAGCCCCAGCCCTGGTTTAAGGCGATGCCCGAAGGCATGTTCGAAGCGGTCGAAAAGCGTTTCGGCTGGCACATGCTGATCACGGCGAAGCCTGCCTGATGACGCTTTGGCGCCGCATCCGCGCGCTCCTCGCAGACCCGCCACCACCGCCCGATCCGCGTCCGCTGATCCGCGCGGAGGTGGAGGCGATGCTGCGCCTGACGCAGGATGGCCGCCCCAACGCCAACCCCCTGTGGCACACGACGCGCGACCTGGATGCGATGCGCTGGAACCTCAAGGCGCTGGCCGGCCATTTCGGCGCGGAATTCGAAGCCCGCGCGCAGCAGCGCCCCGTGCTCAGCCCGGCCGTCACGGGCCTGGCCAGCCGCGCCCCGCGCCAGGCGGATTTCGCGGCCGACTGGCTGCTGTTCTGGGCGCGCGAAACCCGCAGCCAGCTGCGCCTGCATCGCGGCCTGTGGGAAAGCTGCTTCATCGCGCAATCCCTCTATGAGGCCGGCCTGGTGCGCCAGGGCATGCGTGGCGCCGCCTTGTTCGATGGCCGCAACACGCTGCCCGCGCTGCTGGCATCCATGGGTGTGACCACGCGCTTGCACCGCACGCCCCCCGGCGCCGACCGCTCGGACCGGCCGGACCGCATGGAACTGCACTACGCCGACATCGTCGCGCGTGACCTGTTCGACCAGCACGTCACCACCATCTGGGCCGACCAGGCGCCAGACGATGACAACCTGGATTTCGTCTGGGCGATGCAATGGATGCACCACCAGGGCAGCATCGATGCCGGCATCGCCGCCGCCCGGCGGGCAATGAACCTGCTGCGTTCGGGCGGCCTGCTGGTCATCACCACCGAATTCAACATGCGTGACGATGACACGCTGGACCATGCGCCGACCGTGCTGTTCCAGCGCCGCCACTTCACGGCGCTCGCGGAAATGCTGCGCGCCGATGGCCATAACGTCGCGCCGCTGGATTTCGACATCGGCGGCGATGTCTTCGACCGTTACGTGGACACACCACCCTTCGGCCCAGATGGCACCAGCTATCCGGCCAGCATGATGGAACGCCTGGCACCCGCGCCGCACATCAAGGTCTCGGTGGACGGCTTCCCCTGCACCAGCTTCGGTTTCGTCGTCAGCCGCGGATGATGCTTGCGGGCGGCGCCCGCGCGGTCAAACATCGACGCCATGCAACGCCGAACCCTGTTCAGTGCCCTGGCACTTCCCGCCATCGCCCAGGCACAGTCGCGCCCCGTGCGCCTGATCGTGCCGTTCATCGCGGGTTCCGCGCCCGATGTCCTGTCGCGGCACATGGTCGAACCGCTCAGCGCCGCGCTCGGCCAGCCGGTGGTGATCGAAAACCGCCCAGGTGCGGGCGGCAATATCGGCTCCGAGGCCGCCGCGCGCGCGCCGGCCGATGGCACGGTGCTGATGCTCGGCACCAATGCGCTGGTGGTCAATCAGGCGCTGCACACGCGCCCGCTGCCCTTCGATGTGTTCCGCGATTTCGCGCCAATCTCCCTCATGTTCAGCATGCCACATCTGCTGATCACCGCACCCGATGGCCCGCGCGACATCGCCGCCCTGATCGCCTGGTTGCGCCAGCAAAGCGGCGCCGCCTATGCCTCCGGCGGCAATGGCAGCGGCGCGCATCTCGCGGCTGCCTTGTTCGGCGCGCGGCTTGGCCTGCAGCTGGAACACATCCCCTTCCGAGGTGCGCCGGAAATCGTCTCGGCCGTCATGGCCGGCCAGGTGCGCTTCGGCTTCCCCACGCTGGCCACCGCGACGGAACTGGTGCGCGGCGGGCGGCTACGCGGCCTCGCGGTCACCTCCGCCACGCGCAACCACGCGCTGCCCGATGTGCCGCCGGTGGCCGACACCATCCCCGGCTTCGACCTGGTCAGCTGGTTCGCGCTGATGGCGCCCGCGGGCGTGCCACAAGACTTCATCACGCGCGTCGATGCCGCGGTCCGCGCCGCACTGGCCGACCCCGCGCTGCGCACGCGCGTGATGGCCGACGGCACCGTGCCGATGGGCTGGGACACCGCGCGCCTCACCACATTTCTGCGCGACGAAGCGACGCGCTGGGGCGAGGCCGTGCGGATCAGCGGCGCGCGCGTGGATTGAGCCGCGTTATTCGTTAGGTCGCAGGTTGTTGCGCCTGGCCACCGCACCCCAGCGGTCCAATTCAGCCGCCACGAAACTGCGGAATTCCGCCGGCGGCATCGGCGTCGGCTGCGCGCCTTCATCGCCCAACCGCGACAGCACATCCGGGTTGCGCAGCGCCACCGCCGCCGCTTCCGCCAGCCGCGCCTGCACCTCTGGCGGTGTCGCGGCCGGCGCCACGATTCCGTACCACTGCATCGCCTCGAAGCCGGGCAATGTCTCCGCGATCGCGGGCACTTCCGGCGTCTGCACCAGGCGTTCGCGCGCGGTGGTGCCCAGCGCCGTCACGCGCCGATCACGCAGCACCGGCAGCGCCGCCGGCGTGCCCGTCATGCCCGACTGGATGGTGCCCGCGACCAGGTCGATCACCATCGGCCCAGAACCGCGATACGGCACATGCACCATGCGCAGGCCCGCTGCCTCCAGGAAGGCGATCATGCCGATATGCACGTTGGAACCCGCACCCGCGCTGCCATAGGTGATGGTGTCGGGTGCCGCCCGCACACGCGCGATGAAGCCCGCAAGCCCGCCCTGCGCCATGGCATGCTGCGCCAGCAGCACCATCGGCACCTTCGCGATCATGCCGATATGCGCGAGGTCACGCATCACGTCCGCGCGCATGCGGTAGATGTGCGGGTTGACGGCCAGCGTGCTGATCATGCCGATGCCGATCGTGTGCCCATCCGGCTGCGCCGCGGCCATGGCTTCAGTCGCGATGGTGCCCGCCGCACCGCCGCGATTTTCCACCACCACCGGCTGGCCCAAAGTGGTTGCCATGCTTTGCGCCATCACCCGCGCCAGGATGTCGGTCGCGCCACCTGGGGCTGCGGGCGCGATGAAGGTGATGGGCCGGCGCGGCCATGGCGCCTGCGCCAAAGCGGGCAGGGCAAGCGGTGCGGCGAAGATCGCGCGGCGTGTGGCTCGGGTCATGTATCCTCCGGTGCGGAAGGCTGCGGCATCTCGGCCGCTGCTGTCCAGCACGCCGCGAGTGCTGCCTGCGGCACCGCCAGCACGCGCGGCCCGGCGGCCCCGGCCATCGAGACCTGCGCCAACGCCACGCGGTCTGCGCCGGCATCCAAGGCGGCCTCTGCGGCATCGCGAATCATCGCCAGGTAGCCGGCCGTGTCGCCCGCGCGGAAACGCGCCCAGGCGCCGGGAACCAGGCGCACCTCCAGCGCCGCCGGGCCTGCCGCGCGGAACAATGCGGTGGTCGGCGCCAGCGTGGTTTCCACCGCGCACAGCA
>JAAFHD010000350.1 GCA_013298245.1 Alphaproteobacteria bacterium | reverse complement strand
TGGCGTTGGCTTGCAGCCCGCGGTCCAGCATCACGACGGATGGGCCGGTGCCGATCTCCCAGCCATCGGCGCGCATCAGCGCTGCCAGCGCGTCTTCGCGCAGGAAGAACATAGCCAGGCCCGAGACCTGCGCGCCCGCGATCAGCCCGAAGCTGGCGCCGGCGATGCTGTAATAGGCGGTGATGCGGCCCTGGCGCAGCAGCGCGCCTTCTCCGTATTGGGCGCCGCCGATGAAACCGCCGGCGAGGATGCGCGGAAACACCAGCGTGGCCACCGCGCGGTCCAGCAGCGGGCGGGCGTTGTCCATGCGGCGTAGGCGGGCCAGCGCGTCATTCACATCGCGCCGGATTTCGGCGCGGGAGAGGTTGGAAGCGGCGGCCGGCGTGGCGAGCGCCAGGCTGGCCAGGACAAGATTGCGGCGGGTGTGCATGGGGCTTTCCTCCGCGCGCAGCGTGGCGGGAAAGCGCGGCGGGATCATGGCCGCCGCCATCACAGTGTCGAGCGCGCCCGACACGCCTGCTCGGCCTGTCTTACGGTGCTATTGCGTCCCTGGTGCGTCAGGTGCCTTGCCCGTGGAACCACCACCGGCTGCGGCACCTTCCTGCCAGGAACACAACATCCCTGGTCAGCCCGACCGGCAGGCGCGTCGCGCCCGCTCTCAGTGGTGGAAAATATCCGGGTCTTCGTAGCCCAGCAGGTCCAGCGCGGCGCGGTCGGGCAGGAAGCGGAAGCAGGCTTCGGCGAGTGCCAGGCGGTCTTCGCGCACCAGCAAAGCTTCCAGGCGCGACCACAGCGCGTGCAGGTGCAGCACATCCGACGCCGCATAGGCTTGTTGTTCGGGCGTCAGTTCAGCGGCACCCCAATCGCTGGTCTGCTGCTGCTTGGAAATCTCGACCCCGAGCAATTCCTTGCACAGATCCTTCAGGCCATGGCGGTCGGTGAAGGTGCGCACCAGCTTGGCGGCGATCTTGGTGCATTTCAGCGGTGCGACGCGCGCGCCAAGGCCGCGTTGCAGGGCGGCGCAATCGAAGCGCGCGAAGTGGAACAGCTTGGTAGTGCCAGCATCTTCCACCAGCGCTTTCAGCACCGGCGCATCGGCGCCACGGCCACCGAGGCGCGGGGGCGCGATCTGCACCAGGTGCACCACGCCATCGCCCGCGGAAAGCTGCACCAGGCAGAGGCGGTCGCGGCGGTGGTCGAGGCCCATGGTCTCGGTGTCTACGGCGATGACAGGGCCAAGCGCCAGGCCGGCGGGCAGGTCATGCTGGTGCAGATGGATGGTGACGCCGGAGTGGAAGGTGGTGCTGCTCATGCGGCGCTGCGTAGGCGGGCGGGGCGATGGGCGCAACGGGGGCCGAAGACCTTCGGGCCAAGCGACAACCGCCGAGCATACAGAACCGCCCCGCGAGCATGCCGGCGCACAGCGCCCGCCGCCGCCCATAAGGCATTTCAACCAGCGATGTCTGGATTGCGGCGTAACCAAGCGCGCTTCGCGCGCGCACGGCGCTTGGGTGCGAATAAAGCTTTATGCCCAGGAAAGGACTCGAACCTTCACAGCCTTGCGGCCACAGGTACCTGAAACCTGCGCGTCTACCAATTCCGCCACCTGGGCAGGGTGGGTGGAGGCGCTGTGTAATGGTGGCGCGCCGGCCCGTCAACCCGGGGGCCTGGCGCAAAGCGACGGCATTGGCGAATGCCGCGCGCACGCGATATGCAGGGCGGACGAAAACAGGGGTTGGCGATGCAACGGGTTGCGGTGGTGTTTGGCGGCGCGGGGTTCATCGGGCGCTATGTGGTGCAGCGGCTGGCGCGGGCGGATTTCCAGGTGCGGGTGGCGGGGCGTGACCCGTCGCGCGCGCGGGATGTGCAGACCTCGGGGCGCGTCGGGCAGATTGTCGCGCTGAAGGCGGATGTGACGGATGACGCCGCGATCGCGCGCGCGGTCGAGGGGGCGGAGGTTGTCATCAACCTGGTCGGCATCCTGGCCGAACCGCGCGCCGGCGGTTTTCAGGCAACGCAAGCGGAAGGGGCCGGGCGAATCGCGCGCGCGGCCATGGCAGCGGGTGCGCGGCGGCTGGTGCAGGTCTCGGCGATCGGCGCCGACACCGCCAGCGACAGCGAATACGCCCGCACCAAGGGCGCCGGTGAGGCGGCGGTGCGCGCGGCCTTCCCCACCGCGACCATCCTGCGCCCTTCCATCGTGTTCGGGCCGGAGGATGGGTTTTTCAACCTCTTCGCCGGGCTGGCGCGGCTGGCGCCGGTGATGCCGGTGCTGTGCGGCGATACGCGGTTCCAGCCGGTCTATGTGGGGGATGTGGCCGACGCGGTGATGGCCGCGATCACGCGCGATGACGCGGCGGGCGGCATTTATGAACTGGGCGGGCCGCGGGCGATCAGCTTCCGCGACATCATCCGCTACATCCTGGAGGTCACGGGCCGCCCGGGCAAACGCCTGTTCGAAGTGCCGCTGGGCCTGGCGCGCATCCAGGCGCGGCTGGCGGAGTTGGTGCCCGGAAAACCCTTCACCCGCGACCAGCTGTTGCTGTTGCAGAAGGACAATGTGCTGACCGGCACGCTGCCGGGGCTGGAAGCGCTTGGCATCGCGCCGCGGCCGATCGAGGCGGTGGTGCCTGGCTACCTGACGCGGTTCAGGCCTGGCGGCGGGCGGCGCTGAATGGCCGATTCGGACCTTTGCGGTCGCGGGGGTGGGTCAAGGGTGCGGATTTCAGCGTAACGAGTCCCAATATGGCAGATATACTGTCCTGTTAACCAAAGCCCCACTTCCACCCACGCCAACAAGCTGTTAACACCTGCCCAAGTCGCCCATCCCCGGGCGGCATTGTCGTCTGCGGGTGAACGCCATGGCCGAAAAAATGCTGCAATTCGTGCGCCTCCAGCAACAACTGCCGGACAAGCGCGAGGCCGCCGACCGGCGCAAGGATTTCGACGAAATCTATTCCCGCTTCGAACCGGCCCGCGCCGCCGAACAGGCCAGCCGCTGCAGCCAATGCGGCGTGCCCTTCTGCCAGGTGCATTGCCCGCTGCAGAACAACATCCCCGACTGGCTGAAGCTGACCGCCGAGAACCGGCTGGAAGAGGCCTATGAAGTCGCCTCGGCCACCAACACTTTTCCAGAGATTTGCGGCCGCGTCTGCCCGCAGGACAGGCTGTGCGAAGGCAATTGCGTCATCGAAAAGGGATTTGACAGCGTCACCATCGGGTCGGTGGAGAAATACATCGTCGACACCGCCTGGGAGAAAGGCTGGGTCAAGCCGCCCAAGCCGAAGCGCGAATTGGCGGCCTCCATCGCCATCATCGGCGCCGGCCCCGCGGGCCTGGCGGCCGCCGAGCAGCTGCGCCTGAAGGGCTACCAGGTGCATGTCTATGACCGTTATGACCGCGTGGGCGGCCTGATGATCTACGGCATCCCGAACTTCAAGCTGGAGAAGGATGTGGTCCTGCGCCGGCACGAGCAATTCGCCGCCGCCGGCATCCAGTTCCACATGGGCGTGGAAATCGGCCGCGACGTTACGCTGAATGAATTGCGCGAAACGCACGACGCCGTCTTCATCGCCACCGGCGTCTACAAGGCGCGCGACATAGACATCCCCGGCGCCGAACTGCCCGGCGTGCATCCGGCGATGGATTTCCTGACCGCCTCCAACCGCCAGGGCCTGGGCGACACCGTGCCCGCATTCGAAGACGGCACGCTGAACGCCGCCGGCAAGCATGTGGTGGTGATCGGCGGTGGCGACACCGCGATGGATTGCGTGCGCACCGCCGTGCGACAGGGTGCCGCTTCGGTCGCGTGTCTGTATCGGCGCGACAAGGCGAACATGCCCGGCTCCATGCGCGAGGTGCACAACGCGGAGGAAGAGGGCGTGCGCTTCGTGTGGCTTGCGGCGCCCGAGGCTTTTGAAGGCACCGACCGTGTGACCGGCGTGCGCGCAACGCGCATGCATCTCGGCCTGCCCGACGCCACCGGCCGCCAGCAGGTCGACGCGATCGAGGGCAGCAGCTTCATCCAGCGCGCCGACATGGCCATCAAGGCGCTGGGCTTCGACCCCGAGGACCTGCCCGCCATGTTCCGCGAACCGGCGCTGACCGTCACGCGCTGGGGCACCATCAAGGTGGACC
>JAAFHD010000035.1 GCA_013298245.1 Alphaproteobacteria bacterium | reverse complement strand
GTGCAGGCCTTCGTTCCACGCGGCAGGCAGATCGGCCACCTGGATATCACCCGCGATCAGCGCCTGTTCCAGCCGGAAGCGCAGCATGACATGCGCGGGATAGGTGATTTCGTCCGCGTCGACGCGGATGAAACCGCGCTCCACATGGCGCCACAGCCGCGCCAGGTTTTCGCGCGAATACTGCGCCGCATCGCCGCCATAGGCCGCGTGCAATTCACGCCCCAGGAAACCCAGGAAGGCATCGCCACGGCAGGCCTGCATTTCCACGATCAGCGATTGTGATTCATGGGCCCCCATGCCCGCGGCCTCGCCCACCGGCTGGCGGCGCCAGGCTTCGGGCAGGCCGCGTTCGTACAGCGCATGGCCGGTTTCGTGCAGCACGCCCAGCAGCGCCTGCGCCACGTCATCCTCGCGATACCGCGTGGTGATGCGCACATCGGTGGGGGTGCCGCCGCAGAAGGGGTGCGTGGATTCATCCAGGCGTGCGTGGGTGAATTCCAGGCCCATGCGTGCGGCCATCGCCTGCGCCACGCGGCGCTGGGTTTCGACCGGGAAGGGGCCGGTGAGTGGGACGCGCGCAGGGGCAGCGGCCTGGCGCGCTTCGACGCGCGGCAGGGCGTCGCGCAGGAAGGCTTCGTATTGCGCGAAAATGGGCGTGACATCGGCCGCGGTGATGCCGCGCTGGTAGCCATCCATCAGGGCATCGTATGGCGACAGGCCCAGCGCATCGGACAGCCGCGCGGCCTGTTCGCGCGTCAGGCGCACGACGTTTTCCAGCGCGGGGCGGACGGCGGCGAAATCACTGGCCTTGCGCGCCTCGCGCCACGTCTTCTCGCACGCCGAACAGGCGATGGTCGCCTCCTCCACCAGCGCCGTCGGCAGCGCGGTCGCGCGGATATGCGCGCGGCGCATCAGCGCCAGGTTGGCACTGTCCCAATCACCCTGCGTTTCGGCCGCGGCCAACGCCTCGCCGGTCTCCGGCGCGATCAGCATGTCGTGCATCAGGCCGGCCAGCGTGGCGAGTTGTTCGCCGCGCGCGGCACCACCACCTGGCGGCATTTTCGCGCTGGCATCCCAGCCCAGCATGGCGGATGCCTCGCCCAAGGTGGCGATGCGCGCGAAGCGGGTTTTCAGCGTGTCATAGGCTGTGTTCATGCGCCGGTTATAGCCGCTACCCGCGCAGCCGGCGCCATCCCCACAACGCGAAAATCACCACCCACGCAATCGCCAGCCCGAACCAGGTGATGGCGTATCCGAGATGCGGGTTGCGCGGAGCGGGGAAGCCGCGCGCGGGGTCCGGCAAGGCGCCGCGATGCGGCGCGGGGGAGGCGCCGAATCCGCCCTCGGACCGCGCCGGCCCGGCGCCCACCACGGTCAGCCCGAAGGGGGCCGGTGCGATGCCGAGTGCGGCGCCGATCGCCATCGTGTCGAAGGTGAAGAACTGGCGCTGCGCGGGCGAATCGCGCGCTGCCAAAGCGCCTGCGCTCTCGCTGGGGCGCGCATAGCCGGTGACCGTGACAGCGCCTTCTGGGCGAACCACGCCAGCCTTGTCCTGCGGCACCCAGCCGCGTTCGACCAGCAGCGGCGCGGCACCTTCGCGCTCCAGCGGTGTGACCAACCGCGCGCCGAGCACGGTGCCGCGTACTTCAACACCCAGCAGCACTTCCAGATCGTGGCGGAAGCGCCCGTTCGCTGTGATGTGGGCGTAAGGGGCGGGTGCGACGGCCTGCGCGGGTGGCGCCGCCTGCGCGGCCGCGAGATCGGCCAAAAGCGCCGTCTTCCAGGACAGGCGCTGCAACTGCCAACTGCCCAGCCCCAGCAGCACGGCCAGCACCGGCAATGCAAAAAAACTCGGAACGATCAAACGCCGCCAATGCAGCGAAGCGGGGACCGCCACGTCATGCCCCCGGGGATGCGGGCGGCATCATCGCCGCCCGGCAGCGCGGGGCATCAGTGATGATAGATTTCACCCACGCCCAGCACATAGATCGCAATGAAGAGGAACAGCCACACCACGTCCACGAAGTGCCAGTACCAGGCCGCGGCTTCGAAGCCGAAATGCTTTTCCGGGGTGAAGTGCCCGCGCATCGCGCGGAACAGGCAGACCGCCAGGAAGATGGTGCCGACGATCACGTGGAAGCCGTGGAAGCCGGTCGCCAGGAAGAAGGTGGAGGGGTAGATCCCGCCATTCACGAAGTTGAACGGCGCCGTCGCGTATTCATAGGCCTGCACGCCAGTGAACAGGACGC
The DNA here is from genome assembly GCA_013298245.1 of Alphaproteobacteria bacterium. Lineage (GTDB taxonomy): Bacteria > Pseudomonadota > Alphaproteobacteria > Acetobacterales > Acetobacteraceae > Rhodovarius. The sequence goes on along the minus strand of JAAFHD010000035.1, from coordinate 13,681 downwards.
CCAGCAGCACCGTGATCGCCAGGCCCTTCACCGCGGTCTTGTTGTCGCCGTGGATGATGGCGTGGTGCGCCCAGGTGACGGTGCAGCCCGACAGCAACAGGATCAGTGTGTTCAGCAACGGCAGATGCAGCGGATCAAAGGTCTTGATGCCGGCCGGCGGCCAGATCGCGGTGGCCGCCCCGGACACATGCTCCGGATACAGCGCGAAGTGGAAATAGGCCCAGAAGAAGGCCACGAAGAACATCACTTCCGAGGCGATGAACAGCATCATGCCGTAGCGCAGGCCCAAGCGCACGACGGGCGTGTGATACAGGTTGGACTGGCTTTCCTTCACCACATCGCGCCACCACATGAACATGGTGACCAGAACGCCGATGGTGCCCAGTGCGAGCAGCCACACGATGCCGTAATGCGCCTTGAAGATGATGCCGAGCACCAGCGCGCCAGCTGCAAAAGCACCCACCAAAGGCCAGGGGGAGGGGTCCACCAGGTGATACGGGTGCTTGTGAAGCGGTGCGCCTTCGGCGCCGTGCGCGGGTGCTGCCATTGTGCGGTCCTACTCGAAATTCCGGGGCCTTGCCTTGGCCCCCTTGTCCACCGTTACGACGCGAAGATCAAGGCCGGCGGGGGCCGACATGCGGGCCTGCGTTAGCCAGCGCGCCGGCGCGTTCGGCGTCCTCCAGGCTGCGGAAAAACGTATAGGACACCGTGATGGTGCGAATGCCGCGCGCCTGCGCGTCCTGCAAGATCGCGGGGTCCACCCAGAAGGACAGCGGCATGTCCACCGACTGGCCTGGTTCCAGCGTCTGTTCCTGGAAGCAGAAGCAGGCGGTCTTCTGGAAGAAGCGCCCAGCGATGTCGGGTGAGACGTTATAGCTGGAAATGCCGGTGACCGGACCAGCGCTGTCATTGCGCGCGGTGTAGAAGGCCACACCCTCTTCGCCCAGGCGCAGCTGCATCGAAGGCTGTGCGGGGGCGAAGCGCCATGGCAGGTTGGGGTGCGTGCCGGCGACGAAGCGGATGGTGATGGGCTCGCCCACCGCACCAGGTGCTGCGCGGTCGGTGACCATGGGCGTGCCGCCGAAGCCGGTGACCCGGCAGAACAGGTCGTACAGCGGCACCGCGGCGAAGGACACGCCCACCATGAAGCCGACGAATCCCATCGCCGCGAACATCGTGCGGCGGTTACGACGGGCGAGGGCTGTGGCGTCCTGCATGGCCGCGATGTGGCGCGGGGGGCGGCGGCGCGCAAGCCGGCGCGGATGATCGAAATGCAATGCGAACGAATGCCGCCCTCCACGCTGCATCGGTCGCCAAGCCCCGACCGGGACGACGATACATGAGGCGTGCCAACAACGCGCGGTTCGACCGCAAAAGCGTCTGAACGCGCGCGACATGTTCTTGCTTCGCCAAGGCAGTGCAAAACAAACAGGCCGCTGCACGCCGCGGTCAACGCGGCTTGCTATCGACCGTTCTGGCGTTGAGCGCGCGCCAGACAGCCTCGGGTGTCGCGGGCATGTCGATAGGGCGGCCGCCGAGCGCATCCAGAATGGCCGCCATCACCGCCTGGGGGGCCGCGATGGCGCCCGCCTGGCCCACACCCTTCACGCCCAGCGGGTTCACGCTGGCCGGGCAGCCTTCCAGCAGGCGCACGTCAAGGTCGGGCAGGTCCGTCGCGCGGGGCAGCGTGTAGTCCGTGAAGGTGGCCGAAAGCAGCTGGCCGGTGTCGTCATAGGTGATGCGTTCGCACAACGCCTGGCCGATGCCTTGCGCGACGCCACCCTGCACCTGGCCGGCAGTCAGCATGGGGTTGATGAGCGTGCCATAGTCATCGCACGCGATGTAGCGCGTGAGCGTGACCTCGCCCGTGTCGGGGTCGATTTCCACCTCCGCGACATGGCCGCCATGGGGGAAGGTGCAGAGCGCGCTGTCGTGTTCGGCGCTGGCGCTCAGCGACAGCGCGGTGAGCGCGATGGCGGCGCCGCTGGGTGCGTGGAAAGCGCCGCCTTCGAAGCGCAGCTTGGCGGCGTCGGCCTGCAGCAGGCGCGCGGCTTCGGGGCGCGCCTTGGCCAACAGCGCGTCGATCGCTTCGACCATGGCGCGACCGCCCTGGTGCAGGCTGCGCGCGCCGCCATGGCCGTTGCCTTTTTCCACGCGGTCGGTGTCGCCCTGCACCAGCACGAAGGCTTTGGGCGGCAGGCCCAGACGGTCGGCGGCGATCTGCGCGAAGCTGGTTTCGTGGCCCTGGCCGTTGCTGTGGGTGCCGAGGGCGAGTTCCACGCGACCATCGGCGAGGACGGAAACGCGCGCCCATTCGCCAAAAGCGCCGCGCGCGGTTTCCATGAAGCAGGTGACGCCGAGGCCGCGCAGTTTGCCGGCGGCGGCGCTGGCGGCGCGACGCGCGGCAAAACCCTCGCGGTCGGCCGCGGCTTCCGCCACCGCCAGGTTGCGCGGGAAGGCACCATCGGCGATCAGCATGTCCATCGCTGTGCGGTGCGGATGCACGTCGATCAGGTTTTTCGCGCGCAGCAGGCCTGCATCGAAGCCATGTTCGCGCGCGGCGGTTTCGATCAGCATTTCGGTGATGTGGTTGGCTTCGGGTTTGCCCGCGCCGCGATAGGCCTCCATCGGCGCGGTGTGCGTATAGACACCGCGCACGCGCGCGTGGATCGCCGGGATGGCATAGCCGCCACCAAAGGCGGTGCCCGCGGAATTGGTCGGGCAGGACGGGCCGTTGGCGGAGAGAAATGCGCCCATTTCGGCCACCGCATCCACACGCATGGCCAGGATGCGCCCCTCGCCATCGAGTGCGATCGCTGCCGTGCTGTGCATGCCGCGCCCGTGGCAGGATGCGGAAAAATCATCCGTCTGTTCCGCCACCCAGCGCACTGGGCGCACCAACGCGCGGGCCGCGTGCAGGCAGCCTATGTGCTCGGCGAAGGGCACGTTCTTGACGCCGAAGCCACCGCCGACATCGGGGATTTCCAGATGCAGCGAAGCTTCCGGCACACCCATGCAGGCGGCGATCTGCCGGCGCATGCCATGCGCGTTCATGCCGTTCACCACCAGGCGCAGATCAGGCCAGGCGATGGCCGCGCGCGGCTCGATCGGCGCGCAGGTGACGCGCTGGTTGCGCAGCGCGATGCGCGTGATGTGCGCGGCGCGCGCGAAGGCTGCGTCGGTCGCGACGACATCGCCTTTCTGCCAGTCGAAGACGGGTTCCGCATCGGGTGAGAAGGGGTCGGTCACGGCGGGTAGCGGGTCGTATTCCACGACCACTGCTTCGGCCGCATCGCGCGCCGCTTGGGGCGTGTCCGCGACAACGAAAGCCACCACCTGGCCGACATGGCGGACCACGCCATCGGCCAACGCGGGACGTGCGCGCATCACCAGCGGCACGCCGATATTGGCGGGGCACGGCAGTTCGCCCGGGATGTCGCGCGCGGAGAAGATCGTGCCGGGCGCGGTCACGGAGATGATCCGCGCATGCGCATGCGGGCTGCGCACCACGCCCAGCCACAGCGCGCCGGGCACCTCCATATCCGCGACATAACGCCCGCGGCCGGTGAGGAATCGCTGGTCCTCGAAACGCCGCAGCGATTGGCCGATGAAGGTCACAGCACGGGTTCCTTTTGGTGCCAGTCGGTCGCGCGCTGGAAGGCGTCGGCGGCTTGCAGCACGCGGGCTTCGGCGAAGGGGCGGCCGGCAAGTTGCAGGCCGATCGGCAGGCCGTTGGTGTCGAAGCCGCAGGGGATGCTGATGGCCGGCAGGCCCAGATAGTTGAAGGGACGCGTGTTGGCGGAGACCGCCATGAAGCGTGCCCAGTTTTCGGGGTTGGCGTCGATGTCAGTGTCGGCCAGCGTTGGCACACGCGTGCGCAGCGTGGGTGTGGCGACCAGGTCGTAGCCGGTCAGCGCGCGGGCGCAGAAGGCACGCAGGATGGGGCCGCGGCGCGAGAGCGCTTCGAGATACAGCGACGCCGGTACCGCATAGCCACCATAGAGCCGCGCGGAGAGATGGATCGCGTAGTCCTGCGGCACGTCGCGCATCCAATTCGCGTGGATCGCCGCCCCCTCGGCGCGCGAGAGCAGCGCGCCATAGGCGGTGACGGCTGCCATCTCTGGCACGGCGATGCGCGTGATGCGCGCGCCCAGGCCGCGCAGCACATCGAGTGCTGCATCGAAGGCGGCCACCACTTCGGCATCCGCGCCGTCGAAGAACCAGTCCTGGACCACGGCGATGGAAAGGCCTCGGATATCGTTGGTCAGCGCGGCCTCGTAGTCGGGCACGGCTTCAGGCGCGCTGGTCGGGTCATCGGCACAGCGCCCGGCAATCACGCGCATGAAGCGCGCCATATCGCGCGCGCTGCGCGCCAGCGGCCCGACATTGTCGGCGGAGAAACTCAGCGGCATCACGCCCGTGCGCGGCACGCGTGTCTGCGTGGGTTTCAGCCCCGTCACGCCGCAGATCGTGGCCGGCAGGCGGATCGACCCGCCAGTGTCAGAACCCAGCGCCGCGGTGATGAAGCGCGCGGCCACCGCCGCCCCCGAACCGGAGGACGAGCCGCCCGTGCAATAGGGCAGGTTCCACGGGTTGTGGCAGTGCCCGAAATGCGCGTTGTGCCCGGTCGGGTTCTGCGCGAATTCGGCCATGTTCAACGTGCCCATGTCGATGGCGCCGGCATCGTCCAGGCGGGCCAGCACCGTCGCGGTGCGCGGCGCCACCCAGTCGCGCCGGATATGGCTGCCGCAAGTGCTGATGCGTCCGGCGCGATAGTACATGTCCTTGTGCATCATCGGCACGCCGGCGAGGGGCGGCAGCACGTGGCCCGCCGCGCGCGCCTGGTCCACCGCGCGGGCGGCGGCGCGGGCAGCATCGGCGTCCAGGCGGATCACGCTGTTGATCGGGCCGTCATGCGCGGCGATGCGGGTGAGTGCGGCGTCCACCAAAGCTTCGGCGGTGGTCTCGCCACGCGCGATCGCGTCGGCGGCTTCCGTCATGGACAGTGTGCCGCGCGGTGGCGGTGGTGTGGCGGCACCAGTCGCGGGCGGCGTGCGTTCGGCGCAATCGCGCAGCGCGGCGTCGAAGCCGGATGGCTCTTCCTCGAACGCCATCGTGCCGCGCAGCTTGGCCAGCGCCGCGATCACGCCCTCCATCTCGGCCAGGCCATGCCGCGCGGCCGCGTTCGGGCAATCCACGCCCTGCCAGCGCGCAATCGCTTCCATGGTCGCGGGCACCAGTTCCGTCATGCCTTGAGCCTCCGGCTTCGAAGTGTCAGCCTTCCACCGGAAGCGCCAAGCAACAACAGGACGGCCGCATGAAAATCGTCGAGGTGAAGGCCTACCCCACCAGTTTTCCGCTGCCCGCGGGCGGCCCGCGCCTGGGCATCGGCCAAGCGGTGAAGCGCGATGCCGTGATGGTGAAGGTGGTGACCGAGGACGGCATCATCGGCTGGGGCGAAGCGCATCATGGCCGCGCACACACGGCGGTGGCGAAGCTGATCGAGACCACGCTGCGCCAGTTGATCATGGGTATGGACGCGCATGATGTGACCGGCATCTGGGCGCGCATCTACAAGTATCAGCTGGCCTCGCACGGCATGGGTGCCGGGTGTTCGCTGGCGATGAGCGGCATCGACATGGCGCTGTGGGACATCCGCGCGAAGGCCGCAGGCTGGCCGCTGTATCGGCTGCTGGGCGGCGCGTCGCGGCCGATCCCGGCTTATGCGGGCGGCGTGTCGCTGGGCTACCAGGAACCGGCGGCGCTGCTGGATGAAATGGCGCCGCATCTGGCCGCCGGGTATCGCGCGGTGAAGCTGCGCGTGGGCGACACGGTGGCCAACGACATCGCGCGGATGGAGGCGACACGCCGCGCGCATGGCGATGCGATGGATATCCTGACCGACGCCAATATCGGCTATAGTTTGGAAGATGTGCGCCGCGTGATGCCGGCGATGGACGCGCTGAAGATCGGCTGGCTGGAAGAGCCCTTCCCCGCGCATGACCACCACCAGTATCGCGCCGCGGCCGGCTTCGGGCGCACGCCGCTGGCGGCCGGCGAAAACCACTTCACCCGCTTCGAATTCACCCGCGTGCTGGAGGATGGCGTGATCCGCATCTGGCAGGCGGATTTGTCCAAGTCCGGCGGCATCACCGAATGCCTGCGGATTGCGGCGATGGGCAGCGCCTTCAAGATCCCCTTCCACCCGCATTCCTCCATGACCGGCATCAACCAGGCGGCGTCGATCCATCTGCTCGCCGCGATCGACAATGGCGGGTATTTCGAGGCGGATATCAGCACCAACAATTTGTTCCGCGATGCGCTCGGCAGCGAGCCTTGGCGCATCCGCGCGGATGGCACTGTGCTGCCCAACGAGGCGCCCGGCATCGGTGTCGAGATCGACGAGAATTGGCTGCGCGCCCACCCCGCCATCGAAGGACCTGGCTATGTTTAAGCGAACTCTGCTTGCGTTGCTGCTGGCGCTGCCGGCGACCGCCCAACCCGTCTTCCACGCAGAACGCGAGGTGCGTTTCCTCTGCGGCTTCGCGCCTGGCGGCACCTGCGATCTGCTGTCGCGCATGCTCGCGGAGCATCTCTCGCCGGTGATCGGGCAGCGCGTCGTGGTGGAGAACCGCACCGGCGCATCCGGCATGCTGGCGGGCGAGGCCGTGGCGCGCGCGGCACCCGATGGCCACACGGTCTTCCTGATGCCGATGGCGCTGGCTTCGGTGCTGCCGGTCACGCCGGGCCTTCGCATGCCCTTCGATGCCGATCGCGACCTGACGCCGATCATGAATGTGGCCAATGTCTACAACATGCTGGTGGTCGGCCCGAACAGCCCGCACCGCAGCGTGCAGGACATCATCGCCGCGGCACGCGCGCGGCCGGGCGGCATCACCTATGCCAGCACGGGCAATGGCACCTCGCAGCATTTGGCGGGCGAATTGCTGGCGCGCGCGGCGGGCGTGGAATTCCTGCATGTCCCGTTTCGCGGCGGCGCGCCGGCGATTGTGGAAATGCAGGCGGGGCGCGTGGACATGATGCTCGGCAACATGCCGGAATTTTTGGGGCAGATCCGGCAAGGCGGGTTGCGCGCGGTGGCCTATGGCGCGGCGCGCCCCTCGCCGCTGATGCCGGAACTGCCGGTGATTGGTGCGACGCTGCCGGGCTTTGCGGTGAACAACTGGTTCGGCGTGGCCGGCCCCGCGGGCATGCCTGATGCGGTGCTGCAGGGTTGGGTGGCGGCGCTGCATGCGGTTGGCCGCAACGCGGATTTCCAACGGCGCATGGGCGAGAACGCGATGGAGACCATCTTCGACGACCCCGTGCGTTTCCGCGCGACCATCGCGCAGGATCGCGCGAAATGGGCCGAGGTTGTGCGCGCGGCGAACATCCGCGCGGAGTAGCGGGGTCAGGCCGCGCCATTCGGCGCCAGGTCAGGTGCCGGTCGGGCGACCGGCCAAGCAAGCCGACATGAAGCGCTGACGCGCATCACCCGCCAGGTTGTTCTGCCGCGCATCGGCGTTGCATTGGCGCATACGCGCCTGTTGGCGCTGCTGCGCCTCGGTTGGTTGGCGCGCTTGCGGAGGTGCGGCCGTGGGCGGCGTCTGTTGCGCCATCGCAGGCATGGCCAGCAGCATCAAGGCGAAGATCACGCGCATCGTTACACCTCCGGATTGTGCTGCCCATATGCAGCACAACCGCGCGGTGTTCAATGTCCCGTGAAGGCTCGGCGTTCAACGCCCCGTGAAATGCGGCGTGCGTTTTTCCAGCATGGCCGAGACCGCTTCCTTGTGGTCCGCCGTCTCATGCGCAATCGCCTGGAAGGCGGCCGACATTTCCAGCAGGGAGGAAAGCCGCGTGTGCTGCCCCTCGCGCAACAGGCGCTTGGTCATGCGCAACATCTGCGGCGGGTTTTTTGCCACACGCGCGGCCAAGGCGCGCGCCGCCGGCAGCAATTCCGCATGCGGCACCACGCGGGACACCAGGCCCACCTCGCGCGCTTCCTCCGCGTTCAGCGGATCGCCGGTGAAGGACATTTCGCAGGCCACCGACATGCCAACGACACGCGGCAGAAGCCACGCCCCGCCATCGCCGGGCACGATGCCAACGCGAATGAAACTCTCCGCGAATGTCGCCTTGTCCGACGCAATCCGCATGTCGCACATGCAGGCCAAATCGAGCCCCGCACCGATCGCCGGCCCATTCACCGCGGCAATCGTCGGCACGTTCAATTCGTACAGCGCGAGCGGGATCATCTGGATCCCGCGCCGATAATTCTCGCGCATATCCGCAGGCCCGTTGCCAGCCATCATGCCCGCGCGGTCGCGCATGCCCTTCAGGTCGCCTCCGGCGCAAAACGCCGGTTCCGCGCCGGTCAAAATCACGCAGCGCACGCTGTCATCACGCTCGATCGCGCGGCACATGGCGGCCACTTCCTCGCACTCCTCGCGCGTGCCGATGGCGTTGCGCTTGGCGGGCGCGTTCAAGGTCAGCGTGGTGATGCCGTCGGCATCCTCGCGGATCAAAAAGCTCATGCGATGTCCCTTCCCGTGATGTCGGCCCAGAGTGCCGCGCCGCCGCGCGCGAGTGCGGCGCGGCCCAGTTCCGCGGCCCAGGCGCGTTCGCTGCCGGCCTCGTCGCGCCAGGCCCAGATGCGGCGCGTGTAGTGATGAAGTTCATGGTCCTCGGTGATGCCGATGGCGGCGAAGGCCTGGTGCACGCGCGCGGCCGCGACCTGGCCTGCTTCGCCCGCCATCACCTTGGCGCAGGCGATTTCGAACCCGGCCGCGTGCAGGCCACGCGCGTCCACTGCGCGCGCTGCGGTGGCGACCGCGACATCGGCCGCCGCAACCTCTCCTGCCACCTGTGCCAGCGATTGCTGCACCGCCTGGAACTTGCCGATGGCACGGCCGAATTGCTTGCGCGTGTTCGCCCAATCCACCGCCAGCGCCAACGCGCGCTGCGCCGCACCGGTGATGAGCGCGGCGCGCAACAGTGCCATCGCCAGGCGCGTCGCGCGCGGTCCCCATGCGGCCGGTAATCCGCCCTCCGCGATGGGTTGGCCCGGCGTGATGCGATCGCGCGGTTCGCGAGCGATGTTCGCGTGCGGCACATGCCCATCGCGCGCATGCAGCGCAACATGGCCACGATCATGCCGCAGCGCCTGCATGGCAAACCGTCCGAACGGCGCGGCCTGCGTGCCGATGGTCACGAAGCCCGCCACCGGCGCGATGCCGGCCGCCGCCAGCATCGCATTGGCCAGCATCCCCTCGCCCAGCGGCACCGGTGCGCCATGGCGGCCCAGCACCTGCCAGACCGCTGCCGCATCGGCCCAGCCAAGGCCGATGCCACCCGCATCCTCCGGCACCAGCAGCAGCGGCAGGCCCAATTCCTCGACCGCGCTCCACAGCGCGGCGGGCCATTCGCCAGCCTCCACGCCGCGCAGCACGGCCACGCCGGCCTGTTCGTGCAACAGGCGCTCGACCTGCTCCAGGATGATCGCCCTCATCGCAGGCCAAGCTCCCGCGCGATGATGCCGCGCAATATCTCCCGCGTGCCACCGCGCAGGCTGAAGGTGGGCGAGAGCTGCGCCAGATCATCCAGCAGCGCGCGCAGATCATGCGGCATGTCGTCGGGTTCCATCAGCGCGCGCAGCTGTTCAGGCAGCGCCTGTTCGAAGTCATTGCCGACATCCTTGCTGAGTGCGGCTTCCTGGGCGGGTTGTTCGCCGCGCTCCAGCATGCCGGCGATGGAGAGCGACATTTGGCGGAGCGTCGCAAGCCGCGCGACCATGCGGCCGAGCGGCGCCTCGGCACCCGGCACCGTCCGCAGCGGATCGACTGCGGCCGACAGGGCGGGAAACGACGACAAATACCGATCCGGCCCACTGCGTTCATACGCCAGTTCAGCCGTGGCCTGCGCCCAGCCCGCACCCTCGGCACCCAGCAGCGCGTCTTCGGGTAGCACCACATCGTCGAAGGTGACTTCGTTGAAACTGGCCTCTGCCAGCATGTCGCGGATTGGGCGGATGGAGATGCCGCTGGAGCGCAAATCGACCAGGAACTGCGACAGGCCGGCATGGCGCGAACCGCCCTCGGGTGCGGGCGAAGTCCGCACCAGCGCGATCATGTAGTCAGACAGATGCGCGAAGGTGGTCCAGATTTTTCGCCCGTTCAGCCGCCAGCCGCCCGGGGCGCGTTCGGCGCGCGTGCGCAGCGCAGCCAGGTCGCTGCCGGCTTCCGGTTCCGATAGACCGATGCAGAACGCCAATTCGCCCCGCGCAATACCAGGCAGGATGCGCCGCTTCTGCTCTTCGCTCGCCAGCCGCAGGATCAGCGGGCCAGATTGCCGGTCGCCAATCCAATGCGCGCCGACCGGCGCGCCGGCCGCCAGCATTTCCTCCAGCACGATGGTGCGTTCCAGGCCGCTGCGTTCCTGCCCGCCATATTCGCGCGGCCAGACCATCCCGATCCAACCGCGCGCGCCGACTTCGCGCGAAAAATCGCGGTCGAATCCCATCCAGGATCGCGCGCGCACCGCGGGCGTCCAGGTGCTGCCCGCTTCCGCGAGGAAAGCGCGCACCTCCGTCCGCAAGGCCCCTGCCGTGGCCGGCAGGCTGACCAGTTCGAAACGCATCGCTCCCCCCTTCACAACCGCGCAGCAGCCCATAGGGTGCTCGCAGCATCGCGGGAGCATCATCATGGAAAATTTCGGCATGGGCCAGCCCGTCCGTCGCAAGGAAGACGTGCGGCTGTTGACCGGGCGCGGCACGTATACGGATGACGTCAACCGCGACGGCCAGGCGCATATGGTGGTGCTGCGCAGTCCGCATGCGCATGCGACAATTCTGTCCATCGATACATCGGAAGCGCGCGCCGCACCTGGCGTGCTGATGGTGCTGACGCAGGCTGACGCGACGGCCGACGGCATCGGGCTGTTCCCCGTCATGGTCGAAGTGCCGGGCAAGGGCGGCACGAAGCTGGTGGCGCCGCCGCGCACGATTCTGGCGGTTGACCGCGCGCGCCTGGTCGGTGATGCGGTCGCGATCATCCTGGCGGAGACACGCCTGCAGGCGCAGGACGCGGCCGAGCTGGTGATGGTCGATTACGACGTGCTGCCGAGCATCACCGATACCGATTCCGCCGCCGCCGAGGGCGCACCGCAAATCTGGGATGAAGCGCCGCGCAACACCTGCGTCGTCTGGTCCAATGGCCGCGAGGAGATGGCCAACGCCGCCTTCGCGAAGGCCGTGAAGACCAGCAAGCTGCGCCTGGTGCAGAACCGCCTGGTCGGAAACCCGATGGAGCCGCGCGTCGCACTCGGCGAATACGACGCGGCCAGCGGGCAATACACGCTGACCAGCCCGACCCAGGGCGTGGTGCGCGTGCGCGACGCGCTGGCGCAGTTCATCTTCAAGGTGGAGAAGGCGAAGGTCCGCGTGATCTCGCCCGATGTCGGCGGCGGCTTCGGCCTGCGCGGCAAAATCTTCCCTGAATCGGCGATGGTTTTGTGGGCGGCCAAGCGCCTGGGCCGGCCGGTGAAATGGCGCGCCGATCGCACCGAAACCATGCTCTGCGACCCGCATGGCCGCGACCACGTGACGGAGGCCGAGATGGCCTTCGATGCGAACGCGAAAATCCTCGGCATGCGGGTGCGGACCACCGCCGCGATGGGCGCCTATCTGATGGATTTCGGGCCGCGCATTCCGACGGTCGCCGGCGGGCGCATCCTGGGCACCGTCTACGACATGCAGGCCGTGGATGTGGAGGTTCGCTGCGTCTTCACCAACACCACGCCGACCGACGCGTATCGCGGCGCGGGCCGGCCCGAGACGGCCTATGTGATCGAGCGCCTGCTGGATCTGGGTGCTGCCGAATTCGGCATCGCGCGCGAGGACATCCGTGCGCGAAACTATATCAAGGCGGAGCAGATTCCCTACACCAACTGCGTCGGCAACGTGATCGATTCCGGGCGCTTCGAGGAAACGCAGGACCTCACGCTCAAGCTTGCTGATTGGGATGGGTTTGCGGCGCGTCGAGCGGCAAGTGCGGCCCGCGGGAAGCTGCGCGGCCGTGGCCTCGGCTATTTCATCGAAGCCTCCGGCGGCCAGCCCTTCGAATGGGCGCGGGTGACCATGCGCGAGGATGGCGGCGCCGACCTGACCATCGGCACCTTCAACCACGGCCAGGGGCATGAAACCGCCTACGCGCAATTGCTGCACACCAAGCTCGGCATTCCGTACGACAAGGTGCGCCTGGTGCAGGGCGACACGGATGTGGTGGAGAATGGCGGCGGCACGGGTGGTTCGCGATCATCGCAAATGGGCGGTGTGGCGACAACGCGCGCGGGCGAAGCCGTGATCCAGAAGGCCAAGCGAATCGCAGCACACCTTCTGGAAGTGGGCGCGGCCGACATCGAATTCGACGCCGGCCGCTTCCGCGTGGCCGGCACCGATCTCTCGCGCGGCTGGCCCGAAATCATCGCCGCATCGAACGACCCCGTGCGCCTGCCGCCGGGCGAAAAGCCCGGCCTCGACGAACAGCTCACCTACAAGCGCGACACCGAATGCAACTTCCCCAATGGCTGCCACACCGCCGAGGTCGAGATCGACCCCGAAACCGGCCATGTCGAACTGGTGCGCTACGCCGCCATCGATGATGTGGGCGTGGTGATCAACCCCATGCTGGTGCACGGCCAATGCCATGGCGGCATCATGCAGGGCATCGGCCAGGCGATGTTCGAGCACGCGCAATACGACCCGGAATCCGGCCAATTCCTGACCGCGACCTTCCAGGACTACTGCATGCCGCGCGCCGGCGATGCGCCGGATTTCGAGGTGGATCTGAACGTGGTGCCCAACCCGTCCAACGATCTTGGCGTGAAGGGTGCGGGCGAGGGCGGCGCCTGTGGCGCACCGCCCGCGATCGTCTCCGCGGTGTGCGATGCGCTGGGGATTGCGCATATCGACATGCCCATCACGCCGCAGCGTGTCTGGGCGGTGCTGGGCGCGAAAGCGGCATGACGCAGCACTTCCTGCCCGCGGTGTTCATGCGCGGCGGATCGTCCAAGGGCGTGTTCTTCCACGCGAAGGACATGCCCCAAAACCGCGACGCGGTGCTGCTGGAAGTGCTGGGCTCCCCCGACCCATACGGGCGCCAGTTGGACGGCATGGGCGGCGGCATTTCGTCATTGTCGAAAGGCGTGATTATCGGCCCACCGTCGCGTGCGGATTGCGATGTGGACTACCTTTTCGCGCAGGTCGCAGTGGACAAGCCCATCGTCGATTGGAAGGGCAATTGCGGCAATCTCTCCGCCGCCGTCGGGCCGTTCGCGGTGGATGAAGGCCTGGTGCGCGTCGCCGATGGCGAGGCGACCATCCGCATCCACCAGGTCAATACGAAGAAGGTCATCCACGCGCATTTCCTCGTTCGCGACGGCCGCGCGGAAGTGCGGGGTGACACCACCATAGCCGGCGTGGCGGGCACCGGCGCGCGCATCCGCCTGGACTTCATGGCGCCAGGTGCCACGCAATGCGCGGCGCTGCTGCCCACCGGCAACACACCGACATCATCGAGGGCATGCCCTGCACGATGATAGATGCCGCCAACCCGGCAGTGTTTTTTGGCGCCGCCGATCTCGGCCTCACCGGTACCGAAAGCCCCGACCAGATCGAGGCAAT
>JAAFHD010000349.1:1725-4139 GCA_013298245.1 Alphaproteobacteria bacterium | reverse complement strand
CCTATTGGGACGATATCGCGATCCATGTGAAGGGCAGTGAACACCGCATTGGCGGCAATGGGTTTTGTGGGTGTTCGCGGCGCACGCTGCTGCTGCTGTTGCAGGAACGTGCGCGGGCCTTGGGTGTGGATCTGCAATTCAAGCGCGATGCGACGCCCGAGGATTTTCCGGATGCCGATCTGATTGTGGCGTCTGACGGCATCAACAGCGCGATCCGTGCGCGCCACGCCCACCATTTCCAGCCCGAGGTCGATCTGCGCCCCAACCGCTTCGCCTGGATGGGCAGCACGCGGCCCTTCGACGCCTTCACCTTCTTCTTCAAGGAAACGCCGCACGGCATCTTCATCGCGCATTGCTATCAGTACGAACCTGGCGCCAGCACCTGGGTGCTGGAGACCGACCCGGAAACCTTCGCCCGCGCAGGGTTGGATGACGTGGATGAAGTGGCGTCGGCCGCCTTCCTTGAAGATGTTTTTGCCGAGGAATTGCAGGGCCACCGCCTGACCACCAATCGCAGCCTGTGGCGGCAATTCCCAACCATCAAATGCGCGCGCTGGACGCGCGACAACATCGTGCTGCTGGGCGATGCGAAGGCGACGGCGCATTTCTCCATCGGCTCCGGCACCAAGCTCGCGATGGAAGACGCGATCGGGCTGCACCAGGCCTTCATGGCGGGCGGCGATGTGGCCACCTGCCTTGCGCGCTATGAATCGGCGCGCCGCGAGGATGTGGAGAAGACCCAGCACGCCGCCAATGTCTCGCTGGTGTGGTTCGAGCACGTGAAGCGCTTCTGGCATTTCGACGCGACGCAATTCGCCTTCGGCGTGATGACGCGCAGCAAGGCGATTACCTGGGACAACCTGCTGCTGCGCGCGCCGGAATTCGTTGCCGAGACGGGTGCTGCCTTCGCGCGCGGCGCGGGTGGCAATGCGCGCGCCGTGCCCATGTTCCAGCCCTTGCAGCTGCGCGGCATGCGGCTCGCGAACCGCGTGGTCGTGTCGCCCATGTGCATGTACAGCGCCGAAGATGGCGTGCCCGGCGATTTCCACCTGGTGCATTACGGCGCGCGCGCGATGGGCGGCGCGGGCCTGGTCTTCACGGAAATGACCTGCCCCGCATCAGGCGCGCGGATCACGCCGGGCTGCGCCGGGCTGTGGAACGACACGCAGCAACGCGCCTGGACGCGCATCGTCGATTTCGCGCATCAGCATGAGGCGAAAATGTGCCTGCAGCTTGGCCATGCCGGGCGCAAAGGCGCGACCCGTCTGATGTGGGATGGCATGGACGAACCGCTCGCCGAAGACGGTTGGCCCATTATGTCGGCGAGCGCCACGCCCTATTTCCCGCACAGCCAGGTGCCGCGCGAAATGACGCGCGCCGACATGGATGATGTGCGCGAGGACTTCGTCGCCGCCACGCAGCGCGCCATCGCCTGCGGCTTCGACATGCTGGAGCTGCATTGCGCGCACGGCTATCTGCTGGCGAGCTTTCTCTCGCCACTGACCAATCTGCGCGGCGACGAGTACGGCGGCGCCATCGAGAACCGTCTGCGCTTCCCGCTGGAAGTCTTTCGCGCCATGCGCGCCACTTGGCCCGAAGACCGCCCGATGTCGGTGCGCCTCTCCGCCACAGATTGGGCTGATGGCGGAATTTCCGACGCAGACACGCTTGCCATCGCCCGCGCCTTCGCCGCCGCCGGCTGCGACCTGATCGATGTGTCCACTGGCCAGACCGTCGCCGACAGCGCGCCGCAATATGGGCGCATGTTCCAGCTTCCCTGGTCCGACATGATCCGCAACGAAGCCGGCATCGCCACCATGTGCGTGGGCAGCATCACAAGCGCCGACCAGGTGAACACCATTCTCGCCGCCGGTCGCGCGGATCTGGTCGCGCTCGCGCGCATCCTTCACGCTGCACGCGGCGGCGCAATATGGTGCGAAGGATGTGGCCTGCCCGGTGCAATATGGGCCTGGCCGCGATGCGCTGTTTCGCAACGCGGCGCGGGAACGCGCTGATCTGCTGGAGCTGCGGCGCAAGGCGCGCCCGGCCAGCCACCGGCCTTCAGTTTGACAGCATCTCCTGGCGGAATTCGTCGAGCACGCGCAGGCGGCCCGCCTGCTCGACATGCCAGAACACCCAACCGTTGCAGGATGGCGCTTCCTGCACGGCAGCCCCCACACCATGGATGGAACCGCGCGCGCGGCCGCAGGTGATGGTGCCGTCCACCGCCACCGTCGCCTGCCAGCGGCGCAGCTTGTCGGTCAGCACGGCACCTGGTGGGATCACGCCGCGCTCGACCAGCGTGCCGAAGGGCAGGCGCGGTTGTTCGCGCTTGGTGGGCATGGTGGCCGCGGCCTCCTCCGGCAGGGGTTCGATGGCGTCGATTCTGGCGCGCGCGGCCGCCGCATACGCCG
>JAAFHD010000349.1:0-1715 GCA_013298245.1 Alphaproteobacteria bacterium | reverse complement strand
TGTTCGATGCCGATGAAGTGCCGCCCCAAGCGCCGCGCCACCGCGGCCGTGGTGCCGGTGCCGCTGAAGGGGTCCAGCACCACATCGCCGATCGCGGTGCAGGAGAGGATCACGCGGTGCAGCAGCGCCTCGGGTTTTTGCGTCGGGTGCAGCTTCGCGCCGGCTTCGTCGCGCAGGCGTTCATGGCCGGTGCAAAGCGGGATGAACCAGTCGCTGCGCATCTGGATGTCATCGTTGAGCGCCTTCATCGACTGGTAGTTGAAGCGGTGGCGGCTGGCCTTGTCGCGTGCGGCCCAGATCAGGGTTTCGTGCGCGTTGGTGAAGCGACGGCCGCGGAAATTCGGCATCGGGTTGGCCTTGCGCCAGATCACGTCGTTCAGCACCCAGAAGTGCAGGTCCTGCAAGGCGGCACCCAGGCGGAACACGTTGTGATAGGCGCCGATCACCCAGATGGTGCCGTCCTTCTTCAGCACGCGGCGGCATTCGGCCAGCCATTTGCGCGTGAAGGAATCATAGGCCGCGAAATCGGTGAACTGGTCCCAGTCGTCATCGACCGCATCGACCAGCGAATGGTCGGGCCGATGCAGCGCGCCCTTCAGTTGCAGGTTGTAGGGCGGGTCGGCGAAGATGGCGTCCACGCAGGCATCGGGCAGGCGGCGCAGTTCCTCGATGCAATCGCCTTCCAGGATGCGGTCGATGGGCGGTGTGTCGTGGTTCGCGCGGCGCGGCATGGGGAGTTTAGAATCGAAGTTCGATTCCCGCGTCAATAGAGAAGTGCGGCCTGGTCCACCGGGCCGAAGCCGCGGCGGTGGTGTGGGCAGGGTCCGTGCGTGGCTAATGCGGCGCGATGCGCGGCCGTGGGATAGCCCTGGTGGCGCGCGAAACCATAGGCAGGCCAACGCGGATCGAGCCGCGCCATGGCGCGGTCGCGCGTGACCTTCGCCAGGATGGATGCGGCGGCGATGGAGAGTGAGAGCGCGTCGCCGCCCACCACACATTGCACGCGGCAGGGCAGGGCGGGCGCGCGGTTGCCGTCGATCAGCGCGAGTGCGGGCATGCGCGGCAGGCGCAACACGGCGCGGCGCATCGCCAGGTGCGTGGCGTGCAGGATGTTCAGTGCGCCGATCTCGCGTGCGGATGCAGCTGCGATGGCGCATTCCAGCGTGCCGTCGGCGCGTGCGGTTTGCAGTGCTGTGAAGGCTGTATCGCGCCGCGCGGCGGAGAGCGCCTTGCTGTCATCCAGCAACGCCGCCAACG
Source organism: Alphaproteobacteria bacterium (assembly GCA_013298245.1). Lineage (GTDB taxonomy): Bacteria > Pseudomonadota > Alphaproteobacteria > Acetobacterales > Acetobacteraceae > Rhodovarius. Next base: position 458 of record JAAFHD010000349.1, on the reverse strand, counting down.
CTGTCGGCACGCCTTGTGGGAAGACCACGGCGGCTGCGACAACCGGCCCCGCCAGCGGCCCGCGCCCGGCCTCGTCCACGCCTGCGACCAGCCCGCCGGCCGCCAATTCACGCGAAAAATCAGGCACGGCGCAGCGCGCCATAGACCGGCCCCAACAGGAAGGGCGAGAGGAAAAGCGGGAACTGGCACAGCGCGAAGAACAGCAGGATTTTCGGCTCTGTCGTTGCGGGCATCACGGCGAGGTAGAGCGCCATGTTGCGGTTGCCCGAGAGCAGGCCCGCGGTCAGTGCCAGACGCTGTCCCGTCGGCAGGAAGGCCAGTGCGGTTGCGGCATTCAGCGCGAAGCTGCCGGCGAAGGCGAGCGCGATGCCGCCCAGCACCCAGGCGGGTTCGGCCAGCAATTTGGCCAGCATGCCGTCCATCACGCCGAAGCCGTAGGCGCAGACCATCAGCACCAC
>JAAFHD010000348.1 GCA_013298245.1 Alphaproteobacteria bacterium | reverse complement strand
CGGGTGACCAGGCGTTCCGCCCGCTGGCCGAGGGCAACTGCGCCTTGGTGCGATGAATTGGCCGCGGGTGGCTTCGCGCCGCCCGCGTTTTTGGTAAGGGATTGGCATGGACGAGATATTCGGCATCCCCGCACCACTGCTCTTCGGGCAGGTGCTGCTGGGCTTGATCAACGGGGCCTTCTACGCGCTGCTCTCGCTGGGGCTGGCCGTGATCTTCGGCATGCTCAACGTGATCAACTTCACCCATGGGGCGCAGTTCATGATGGGTGCGTTTGTCGCCTGGATGCTGCTGAATTACCTGGGCATTGGGTACTGGTGGGCATTGCTTCTCGCGCCGCTGATCGTGGGGGCGACAGGCGTATTGCTGGAACGAACTATGATCTCGCCGCTGTACAAACTCGACCATTTGTACGGGCTGTTGCTGACCTTCGGGGTGGGGCTGATCATCGAGGGGTTGGTGCGCAATGAATTCGGCTCCTCCGGCCTGCCGTATCGCATTCCGGCGGAATTGCAGGGTTCCTGGGATCTGGGCTTCATGTTCATGCCGATCTATCGCGGCTGGGTGGTGCTGGTTGCCGTGGTGATGTGCCTGGCGACCTGGTTGGTCATCGAGAAGACCAAGATCGGTTCCTACCTGCGCGCGGCGACGGAAAACCCCGCACTGGTCCAGGCCTTCGGCATCAACGTGCCGCGCATGATGACGCTGACCTACGGCGCGGGTGTCGCGCTGGCCGCCTTCGCGGGCGTGCTGGCGGCACCGATCTATTCGGTGAACCCGCAGATGGGGGCGAACCTCATCATCATCGTCTTCGCGGTCGTGGTGATCGGCGGGATGGGGTCGATTCTGGGGTCGGTCATCACCGGCTTCGGCCTCGGCATCGTCGAGGGCCTGACGAAAGTGTTCTATCCGGAAGCGTCTTCCACTGTGATCTTCGTGGTCATGGCCATCGTGTTGTTGTTGAGGCCCGCGGGCCTCTTCGGGAGGTCCTGAACCATGGCCGCACCAGCCGCCGCCGGCGCGTTTGAAGGCATCGCCGCGGAGCCGGAAGCCTTCTGGGGCTTCACCAGGCCGCAGCTCATCGCCTTCGGGTTGATGATCGCGTTCTTCGTGGTGGCACCCTTCTACCTCTACCCCGTGTTTCTGATGAAGGTGCTGTGCTTCGCGCTCTTTGCCTGCGCCTTCAACCTGCTGATCGGCTATGTCGGCCTGCTTTCATTCGGCCACGCCGCCTATTTCGGCATGGGCGGGTATCTCGCCGGACACGCGGCGAAAGTCTGGGGCTTCACGCCCGAGGTTTCGGTCTTGATCGGCGGCCTGACGGGCATGCTGCTCGGCTGGGCGATCGGCTCGCTCGCCATCCGCCGGCAGGGCATCTACTTCGCCATGATCACGCTGGCGATGGCGCAGATGGTCTACTTTTTCTGCGTGCAGGCCGAATTCACCGGCGGCGAGGACGGCATCCAGGCCATCCCGCGCGGCTCGGCCTTCGGCGTGTTCAGCCTGGGGCCGGATATGAACATGTACTGGTTCACTTTGGCGGTCTTCGTCATCGGTTTTCTGTTTGTCCACCGCATCATCAATTCGCCCTTCGGCATGGTGCTGAAATCCATCCGCGAGAACGAACCGCGCGCCATCTCGCTCGGCTATCGAGTGGATGACTACAAGCTGATGGCCTTCGTGATTTCAGCGACACTCGCGGGCATTGCGGGCGGCACCAAGGCGATCGTCTTCGGCATCGCGACATTGACCGACGTGTTCTGGACCATGTCTGGCGAAGTCGTGCTGATGTCCCTCGTCGGCGGCCTTGGCACGCTGTTCGGGCCGGTGGCGGGGGCTGCGATCATCATCGCAATGCAGAACTACCTGGCCGAATACGGCGCCTGGGTGACCGTCATCCAGGGCGTGATCTTCGTGCTCTGCGTGCTGGCCTTCCGGCGTGGCGTGGTGGGCGAGATCGGGCGGATCATCAAGGCGCGGCTGTAGTCGCGCTGCAGCCGTCAGGCTGCCGATGCGTCGGCGGCGTGACCGGTCGCATCATCAAGGTGCTGCAGCCATGTGCCGACACCACCTGGCGCAGCACCTGTAGGCTGCCATCAATTCCTCGCGGTGCCCGCTTTGGATGATGCGCCCGCCATCCCGCACCATCACCAACCGATGCGCGTCACATTCAGCCGCTCCAGGCTTTCGTTCATGATGGCCTGGGTGCGGTTGTCGGGCGCACGCGTCGCATCATCAAAGATCAGCAACCGCGGCTTGGGCGTCGCCTGCGTCAGCGTGTACCGAGCCCACCGAGCAGGATGACGCATTGGCGGATCATGGCCGCGGATGCACGCGTTCTTCGATCAACCCGCAGAGCACATGGCCGAGCACGATGTGCCCCTGCTGGATCAGCGGTGTTTCGTCGGCCGGGATGCGCAACTCGATGTCGCACAGCGCCGCCATCGCGCCGCCATCACCGCCCGTGAGGCCGATGATGCCGATGCCCGCCGCGCGCGCCGCCACCATCGCGCCCAGCACATTGGCCGAGCGGCCGGAGGTGGAGATCGCGACCAGCACGTCGCCGGCGCGGCCAAGCGCCTGCACCTGGCGGCTGAACACCTGTTCATAGCCATAGTCATTGCCGATAGCAGTCAGCACGGAGGTATCGACCGTCAGCGCGATGGCCGCCATGCCGGGCCGGTCGTAGCGGAAGCGCGAGACCAGCTCGCCCGCCAGGTGTTGTGCGTCGCCCGCGCTGCCGCCATTGCCGCAGAACATCACCTTGCCGCCGGCGCCGATCGCGCTGACGCAGCGCGCAGCCGCGGCATCGACCAGGTCCGTCAGCGCAAGGTCGGCCCGCATCCGCGAGAGCACCGCGAGCGAAGCGTCGAGATAGCGCGCGATGGTCACGGAGCACCCCCTTGGTTGGTTGTTGATCCGACCATCCGGGCGACGCTGCCGCCAGTGACAAATTGCACCGGCAAGACGCCCAGGCCCTGCGATGCAAGGTGTTGGCGGTGGTTTCAGTCTGGTGCGAACTCGTCTCTTGCCCTTATGCGCTGTTTTTCCCTGTTTCTGCGCAATATCACGGGTAAGCGGGGTTTGCCCATCCACCCGATGGCATAGCGTCAGCGCCAATTAACTAACAAAATGAGCTATTTAGTGCCCGATCCTGTGGGCCTTAGCGGCCTTGCAAACAGGGAATTCTGGTGAACATGTCAGGCATATCGGGACGGCCAGGGACCGACAGATGGCCCCGACGGATCCATTTGAGTGGACCGAGCCGCGCTCCAATCGGGATGGACTGGGCTATTAATGGGATGTTGTGGGCGTTTGGAGGGATAAGTGCCACCGCTAGCGGGATTGGCGCAGGCCAGCATGGAACCTATGCACCAATAAAGCGGTAGATGAGGTTAGCCGTCGAAAATCTGCCCTACAAAATCGCCGACGCAACGGCCGAATGGCGGCACGGAACAATTTTCGTCCGCCGCTGACTGCGCTTACGCCGACCACACCGCTGATCAGCCACCTGCCGGCTTCACAAAACCCTCGCCCAGTTCGCGCTCGACCCATTCAACCAGTGCTCGCAGCCGACGGGCAGGCCGCAGGCCCCTGCAGCACAAAGTGGTCCGTTTCGTATTCTGCAATTGCATAGGCGATCGTGAAACACAGCAATGGTGGGCGGAATAGGTCAGCCTCTCTCAACGGCACGAGGCTGCGCAGCAGCGACAGCTTGCGATCCTGGGTGACACGGCCATGGCTGCGGACATTGCGTCGGCGCCGCCGTCTCGGCTCCGCGGCCAAGATGTTGGCGGCCAACTGCGCCCGCCAACCCTCATCGCACCCATCGGCGTGTTGCAATACGATCTGCGCCTGGGCCAGCAGTTCTATCAACTGGGCTGGACAGCTCTTGTCCGCGGAAGCCTCGTCGAGCGCTTGTTCGACCAGAAAACCCAGCAGCCGACGCGTCGCGGGTTTTCCGCGGTGCACGACAGCATAGGCCAGTGGCAAGAAGCGTCCAGGCGTTTCACGCAGGCCCGCATCGAAGCGCAGTGCCATCAGCCGTAAGCGCTGTGCGACCGACATGCCACGGCCTCGTCGCTTGGGTGCCAGGGCAAGGGATAACGCCATCGTCGGATGGGCTCACAATGATCACCCTTGAAGTCTTTCACG
>JAAFHD010000346.1 GCA_013298245.1 Alphaproteobacteria bacterium | reverse complement strand
GCGCGCCTATGGCCTGCCGCTGGAACCGGCGCGCGAGGTGTGGCGGCTGTCGGTGGGCGAACGCCAGCGCGTGGAGATCGTGCGCTGCCTGATGCAGGACCCGCGTTTGCTGATTCTCGATGAACCGACTTCGGTGCTGACGCCGCAGGAATGCGAGGGGCTTTTTGAAACCCTCGCGCGCATCCGGGCGGAGGGGCGGGCGGTGCTGTACATCTCGCACAAGCTCGATGAGGTGCGGCGCATTTGCGAGGCCGCGACCATCCTGCGCGGTGGCCGCGTGGTGGAGCGCTGTGACCCGCGCCAGGAAACCGCAGCGTCGCTAGCGCGGATGATGGTGGGCGGTGAAGTGCCGGCGCTGCGGCATGACCACATGCTGGCCGACACGCCGGTGCGGCTGGCGGTGTCCGCGCTGTCGTTGCCGGCGTCTGACGCGCATGGGATTGCGCTGCGCGATGTGTCCTTGCAGGTGCGGCAGGGTGAGATTTTGGGCATCGCCGGTGTGGCCGGGAATGGGCAGGATGAGCTGTTCGCCGCGATCAGCGGAGAGGTGTTGTCGCCTTCGGTGGCGGTCGCGATCGATGGTGTTGCGATGGGCCAGGCGGACATCAATGAACGGCGGCGGAAGGGTGCGGCGTTTGTGCCGGAGGAACGGCTCGGGCACGCCGCCGCGCCGCGTTTGCGGCTGACGGAAAACGCGCTGCTGTCGGGGCATGCGACCAATGGGTTTGTCGCGCAGGGCATGGTCGATCGTGGCCGGTTGCGTGGCTTTGTGGATGGGGTGGTGCGTGCGTTTGATGTGCGCAAAGGCCCGGCCGATCCGGAGGCGCGGGCGCTCTCCGGTGGCAACCTGCAAAAGTTTGTCGTGGGGCGGGAGATTGCGCGCAAGCCTGGCTTGCTGGTCGTGGCGCAGCCAACCTGGGGCGTGGATGCCGGCGCCGCCGCGATCATCCGCCAGGCGCTGGCGGACCTGGCCGAACAGGGCAGCGCCGTGCTGGTCATCAGCCAGGATTTGGACGAGTTGCTGGAAATCGCCGACCGCATCGCTGTGATGTTCGTGGGGCGGCTTTCGCCCGCGGTGCCGGTGACCGAAGCCAGCCGCGAATCGCTCGGCCTGCTGATGGGGGGCGCGGCATGAGAGTGGTGATGGAAAAGCGGTCAGAGACGCCGCTGTGGTTGATGGTGTTGTCACCCCTGATCGCCGTGGGTCTGACGGTGCTGGCCGCCATCATCATGTTCACGCTTCTGGGCAAGGACCCGGCACGCGCGCTGTACGTCTACTTCATCAACCCCATCAGCGATTCCTGGGGCCTGCAGGAAGTCGCGGTGAAGGCCACGCCCTTGGTGTTGATCGCCTTGGGCCTGGCGGTCTGCTACCGCGCGAACGTCTGGAATATCGGCGCCGAGGGCCAGTTCCTGCTCGGCGCCATGGCCGGCGGTTGGCTTGCCGTCATCACCCATGGCAGCACGCAAGGCCCGTGGTTGCTGCCCGCCATGATGATGCTGGGCGCGTTGGCCGGCGCCTGCTGGGCGCTGATTCCGGGCGTGTTGCGCACGCGCTTTGGTGCCAATGAAATCCTCACCAGCCTGATGCTGGTCTATGTCGCGGAATACCTGCTGGACTACCTGGTCCGCGGCCCGTGGCGCGACCCCGGCGGCTTCAACATGCCGCAAACCGTGGTGTTCGAACCCGAAGCGATATTGCCCCTGCTGATGGATGGCGGCCGCCTCAACATCGGCACGCCGATCATGCTGGTCATGGTTGTCGCCTTCGCCATCCTGATGGGCCGCACGCTGAAGGGCTTCCAAATCCGCCTGGTGGGCGAGGCCCCCCGCGCCGCCCGCTTCGCCGGCTTCTCCGAAAAGGGCCTGGTGCTGACGGTCTTCGCCATCTCCGGCGCGCTGGCGGGCCTGGCGGGCATGCTGGAAGCGGCGGGCACGGTGAAGCAGCTGCAACCGGGTATCTCCCCCGGCTATGGCTTCACCGCGATCATCGTGGCGTTCCTCGGCCGCCTGAACCCAGTGGGGTGCCTGATCGCCGGCATCTTCATCGCCATCACCTTCATCGGCGGGGAAAACGCGCAGATCATGCTGCGCCTGCCCTTGGATGCCACGCGCGTCCTGCAAGGCCTGTTGCTGTTCTTCGTCCTCGCCTGTGACAGCCTGCTTCTTTACCGGTTCCGCTTGGTGCGGGAGCAGCGAGCGTGAACGATAAGGTGTCTGCAGCACCGGAGGTCGAATGATCCAGTTAGTCGCCCCTTCGCTGCTGCAAGGCTGGCCCGCTCGGCGGTATGCCGGGGACAGGACCGAGCAACACTGCTTCCAGCGCGATCCTCAAAAGCGGCTCAGTCAGACCGGCGCAAAGCGTTTCAGCGATTCGCTGACCTGCGGTCATCGACAGCAGACTGCCCTCATGCGCCGACTGCGCGCCGCGCAGAAAGCCGCGCATCTCGTCCGTAGTAGCAAGCTGCCGCGCCTGCTCTCGCAGCATTGCGTCGATGCGGGACACGGCCCCGTCCTGCCTACGGGCCACAGCGCAATGCATGCCGTAGAGCCGGGCCGCAGCCATGTCTCTTGCAAGCGCAAGAAGGCGTTGGGTTTCCTGGTTTGTCTGACCCCAGGCTGCGCCGCCCCACATCAATACGGCGATCATCATAGCACGCAACATCGCCTTTTCCTCATGGCACCATGCGTCCGCATTCTGCACCAAGTATATTCTGTCCCGCCAGGATATCGTCGCCGCATAACCTCACCTGCTTATGGCCGTGCGGCGCTCCCACAGCCCGGCTACACGGCGGCCGGCGGTGTCGATGAGGCGCGTCGCCTCGCGATGGGTGTCGCTGGGCGCAAGCGAATGTGCCTCAGGCGTTTGAGGGAACAACAATGACCCTCCTCGAAGCCATCATCCTCACCGTCATCACCGCCTCCACCCCCCTCCTCATCGCCGCCATCGGCGAACTGGTCGTCGAACGCTCCGGCGTCCTCAACCTCGGCGTCGAGGGCATGATGATCATCGGCGCCGCCGCCGGGATCGCGGCCGCCATCACCACCGGCAATTCCTGGTTCGGCGTGCTCATCGCCATCCTCGCCGGCATGGCGCTATCCCTGGTTTTCGCCGCCCTCGTCCTAGGCCTCGCCGCCAACCAGGTCGCCGCCGGCCTGGCACTCGCCATCCTCGGCCTCGGCCTCTCCGGCGTCATCGGCGCCCCCTTCGTCGGCGTGCAGCGCGAGGGCATCGGCAAGATCGAAATCCCCTACCTCTCCGACATCCCGTTCATCGGCGAAATCCTCTTCCACCAGGACCCCTTCGTGTATGCCTCGGTGGCACTGACGGCCGGCGTGTGGTGGTTCCTCACCCGCACCCGGGCCGGCCTGGTGCTGCGCGCCTGCGGAGAAAACCACGCCGCCGCCCATGCACTCGGCTATCGCGTGCTGCGCATCCGCCTGCTCGCCATCCTCTTCGGCGGCGGCTGCGCGGGCCTTGCCGGCGCCTACCTCTCCCTCGTCTACACCCCGTTCTGGACCTCGGGCATGACCTCCGGCCGCGGCTGGATCGCGCTGGCCATCGTCGTGTTTGCGTCGTGGTTGCCCTGGCGCGCGGCAGTGGGTGCCTATCTCTTCGGCGGGCTGACGATTTTGCAGCTGCATGCGCAGTCGGCAGGGGTGCCGCTGCCCTCGCAGGTCATGGCCGCCTTGCCCTATCTGCTCACCATCATTGTGCTGGTGGTCATCATGCGCGCACGGCGCGGGGGTGCGGCGGGGCCTGCTTGCCTCGGCACCCCCTTCGTGCCCGATCGTTGATCAAGCGCGTGACATTCGTGTAACCACCCCCGTCCATCCAGGGAGACATCCATGTCCATCACCCGTCGCCAAACCCTCGCCGGTGCCACCGCACTCGCCGGCACCGCCATCGGGGCCGAGCAGGCCGCCGCGCAATCGGCGCTGAATGTCGGCTTCATCCTGATCGGCCCGGTGGGCGATTTCGGCTGGTCCACCATGCATGATGTCGGCCGCCGCCGGATGGAAGCCGTGCTCGGCAACCGCGTCACCTCGACGCAGGTCGAGGCCGTGGCACCGCCCGATTTCGACCGCGTCGCCACCCAGCTGGTCCGCACCGGCTGCCGGCTGATCTTCACCACCAGCTTCTCCTATTTCGCGCC
>JAAFHD010000345.1 GCA_013298245.1 Alphaproteobacteria bacterium | reverse complement strand
CGGGTGGTGCGTCGAGCAATTGCGTGTCGAGGCGGCGGAAGGCGACGGGGCGGATCCCGCGGCCGACATCGACGGCGAGGCTTGCGGTTTCCAGCAGGCGGAAGCTGACGGAAACCAGGCGGATGGGGGCGGCGCGCGTGCCGATGCCGGTCAGTAGTTCTGCCGGCAATGGCTCGATAATGTGGGTGAAGCGCAGACCCACCTGCACGTTGCTGGCGGGGTATTGCAGCAGGATGCGCGAGGCGCTGACGATCTGGTCCTGCTTTGGCGAACCATCGGCGACGATGCCCACTTCGCGGCCGTTGAGATGCGCGAGGCCGGTCCATTCGGTGCGCGGCGTGGTGGTGGTGCCAGTCAGCGTGGCGTCGAGTGCGAGCGTATCATCCAGGCGTTCCAGACGGTGCGTGCCGAAGCGTTCGACGGCGAGGTAGACGATGCCGTCCAGCTCCGCGACGGAGCGGAATGCGCCTTGGGTTTCCTGCGCTGTCCAGGCGGTGACCTGTTCGGAGCGGAACAGCGTGAGCGTCGCCAGCGCGCCGTCTTCCATCACGACATGCAGGTGTCGCGCGGCCTGATCGTAGGCGAGTGCGACGGGTTCGCGCACCAGGTGGGCGGCGACCAGCGCCAGGTCATTCGCCTGATAGGCCTGCTGCACATCGGTGTAGACCAGCTCGTGCACGGCGCGGCCGTTGCGGGCGGCGAAGATGGTGCTGCCATCGACATCGACAGGTGGGACCATGCGTTTGACCGGGCTGCCGACGCGGGTCTGGCGGGTGATCTGGATGGAGGAAGGTGTCAGCGGATCGCCGCTGACCATCCATTCGCCGCCTGAGGTGAAGACCTGCAAATGGCGGCCGGAGAAGACGCCGCGGATGGCGTTCACCTGGTCGGAGACCAGGCCGAAGGAGACGGCTTCGTCATCCAGGCCGGTGCCGGTGTCGAAATTGTAGAGATCGCCGCTGCGCGAGAGAAACAGCCGGTTTGGCAGGTCACGCGTGCCGCCGATCACCAGGCGGTCCTGGTGGAAGCAGAGTGCGGTGGGCCAGCCACGCACGGAGGAGATCGCACCCTCTTCCCAATCGGGTGTCGCGTTGGTGCTGGGCAGCGCGTCGAGCACTGTCACGTTGACGCGCTGGGCGTCGACCAGGCCGGTGATGTTCACGCGCTTGCCGGCGACGCGCCAGCGGGAGCCGACATGGCCGCTGACGAAGACGGGGGCGGATGCCACCAGTTGCACGTTGCCGGTGGTGCCGGTTGGCGTCAGCGTGATTTCGGGTGCGGCGAAGCGGTGCGTCGGCACCTCGATCCAGGGCCAGAAGCTGAACGCCCAGCTGGTGTGCGATGTGCGGGTGAGGCGCATCGGCGACATGTCTGGGTGTGCGATCAGCAGTGTGTCCGCACTTTGCGTCCAGGAGAGTTGCGGCAGGATCTGCGTGGTCCAGGGTGCGGGAATGTCAGCCACCAGCGCGTCGCCGAGAAACACCTGCAACCGGTTCGCGGTCATCGCCAGCAGGTAGGTTTGTTCGGTGTTGAATTCGAAGGCGCAGAGCCGCGCGGGGCCGGGCAGCATCGCGATGTGGCGCAGGCCGGGGCGGCGCGAAATGCCGCCCGTGGGCTGGATGAACACGTTGCGAAGGCGGCGTGCACCATTCGCGTAGGCGCGCAGATCGGCGCGGCCGAACAGCGTGGGCGAGAGCTCGCCGGCGGTGAAGCTGCCCTTCATGGAACGTTGCGCGGTCATCGCTTCAGCCCCGCACGGCGATGAGGGGGAAGTCGGTCAATGCGCGCGGTGTCGCTTGTGCGCTGTCGGCGTGGCGCGCGGTGCGGAGCTCGCTTTCCGCCTGCTGGAACAGCAGCTGCGCGCGGCTGGTGGCTTCGGTCAGCGGGATGCAGAATTCGGCGGAGAGGCGCGCGACCAGGGCGGCGGCGAAGAAGGGCGGAAAGCCGCTTTCATCGGGGCGGAAGATGTAGGTCAGCGTGACCTGGTCCGCGTTGCAATGCAGGCGGCCTTCGACGATGCGGTAGGCGATGCCTTGGCCCATGCCGGGGCCACCCGCGGACAATGCGCGCAGGAAGCCGGCGGGCAGTTGGAAGGCGTGCTGGAAATCCGCCACGGGGCGTGCGGCCAGGCGCGGCAGGGCCTCCTGTGCGGTCGCGAAAGACCAGGGGTGGATGGACAGCAGCGCATCGCGCATCGGCGCGTAGAGATTGGCGGCGACTTCCGCTTCCGCCGTGCCGTCATCGAGCGAGGCGATGGGCTGCGCGCCGATCTTCAGAAGCGCGCGTGAGCAGAGTGCTAGCGAGGTCGTGGCCATGGGGTGCTCCGGTGATGCGGGGACAAAAAAAGCGCGGCGCCCAAAGGACGCCGCGCCGTTGTGGGAACTATTCCTTGCAGCGCATGCGCACGGCACCCGCGCCATCGATCAACGCCGCACCCTGGCTCATCATGGAATTGACGAACCAGGCGGCGCGATCGCCATGCCAGGTCACATCCGTCACCGTCTCGGACGCGGCCGCGTGGCCGACCGAGGTCTTGTGATAGAAGTAGCAGTAGCGCAGCGCGCCGGTCTTGGTCAGGCCGGAATGCGGCATCCACAAAGCACCCAGCCAACGCTTGGCCTGGGTGCCGCCCTTCCAGGGCAACTCCTCGGTGCCGGCATAGCTGGAGTTGGCGAATTCCTGGATGGCCAGCAATTCACTCCACTGCTTCCAGCCGACGACGGCGAAGCGGTTGCCGTCATCGGGCACATCCGCCGCACCCAGCATTTCGAAGGCGCGCAGCACCTTGTTGCGGGTCAGACCATCATTGTCGGTCTCACCGGCATTGGTGCCGATCGCCTCGTTGGTGCTGCCATCCAGGGCCGCGATGATCAGCTCATCAGTCTTGCGACCCAGCGCATAAGCGCCGGCATTCGTCACCACGCCACGCTCGTCGATGTTGACCTTCAACTCGTCGAACTTGTCGATCCAATCACCCGCATAATGGTCCTGCAGGAAACACTCCACATTGGTGTGGTTGATGTTCATCAGCGGCACGATGCCATTGCGCGCCTTGCTGGCAGCCGTGCCGGCACCCACGCGCTGGAAGACGGTGGAAGCACCCTTCACACCCGTCTTGCTGCGCACCGTGGCGCGCAGCTTGCTGCCCTGGCGCTGATAGGCCTCATGCACTTCAGCGGCGTATTGCTTCACAAATGCCTGGTCGATCGAGGCGGACATGCCTGTCTCCTTCAATTGCGTTGTTGGGGAAAACGGCGCGTGCGCGGTTGCCCTTCGGGCCGCAACACACACCAGGCCCGCGCGCCGCATCGCGGTTGTGCACGAGCAATTCACAGCGCCCGCCGATCCACGGGGAGGCATCAATGATCGGCGGGCGCACAGGGCGAGCGCAGGCGGCTCAAGCCCCGCCCGACACGCCAGCAATGGTGCGGCGTGTCGTGGTTCGGTTGCGTGGGTGGCGTTGGAGAGGGGCGCTGCCCCTCTCCAAACCATCGATCACCTTCGGTGCTCGATCCGCCAAGGGCCGGGAGGCCCCTGGACCCCGGGTTTTGAGGTTTTGGGGAGGGGGCATCACGGGCGCGCCCGTCATCAAGGGCGCGACATGCCCCCTCCCCAAAACCTCAATAGACTCATGGTTTCCAAAGGCCTTTCGGCCTTTGGTGGGTGGGGGTCTGGGGGAGGGCAAAGCCCTTCCCCAGGGCCACCTACGTCACCCACCCACGATGCGTCGGAACCCATCGGTGACGCGGCGGACGAAGTCGGGTTCGCGGGAGCGCCAGTAGCGTGGGTCGCGCATGAGTTTGCGGAGTTCTTCTTCGGATTCGGCGGTTGGTGTGTCGGTGTCGCGGGTCATGGCGGGTTCTTTGCCGGCCATCATGCGTTCCATCGCCAGCACGCCTTCGAAGGTGGTGGAGAGTGCGTCGAAGACGGGTGCGGGCAGGTTTTGTTTGCCCCAGGTGGAGAGTTGTCGCGCGGTGCGGCGGAAGCGTTCTTCGCCGCCGAAATGGGAGGAGAGGCGTTCGACCTGGCGTTCGGCTTCGTATTGCTGCGCGGCTTCGACGACGAGGGGCAGGATGCGTTCGGCGGCGAGTTCGTAGACGAGCTGGGTTTGTGCGCGGGAGAAGCCGGCCTGGTGCAGGCGCGTATTGACGTCGGGGTCGATGCCCA
>JAAFHD010000344.1 GCA_013298245.1 Alphaproteobacteria bacterium | reverse complement strand
CGACGACCGCTTCACCGGCACCACCGGCAACGACACCATCTATGGCAATGGCGGCCATGACCGCTTCGACGGCGGCGCTGGCGATGACGCCCTGCACGGCAACTGGGGCAATGACACCATGCTGGGTGGCCAGGGCCGCGACGTGATCTACGCCGAGGGCGGCCATGACAGCATCGATGGCGGCGAGGGCTCGGACCGCATCTATGCCGGCGCCGGCAACGACACCATCCAGGGCGGCACCGGCGATGACCTGATCGAATCCGGTGACGGCAATGACCTGGCCATGGGCGGCGCCGGCAACGACGAAATCCAGGGCGAGGGCGGCGATGACACCATCATCGGCGGCCAGGACAACGGCTCCATCAAGGGCAGCGACATCACCATCGGCGACAACCTCTATGGCAATGACGGCCGCGACACCTTCATCTTCGAGAAGGGCGATGGCGTGGACATGATCTGGGACTTCCAGCCAGGCGCCGACACGCTGGTCATCAAGGGCTATCGCTTCGCGGATATGGATGCGGTGCAGCTGGTCAGCCGCGTCACCAACAATGGCCGCGATGGTGTCACGCCGCTGGATGCGCATAGCCACCAGAAGCTGGCACTCGTGCTGGACCAGGGTGGTGACGCGATCGTCTTCAACGATGTGGGCGACCGGTTCAACGCCACGGGCAGCGTGAAGTTCGATGACGTGACTGTCTCCATCCGCGACCTCTGGGCGGGTGCCGAAAAGGCCGGGCAACCCGCCGCCCCCGCCGCGGCCCCGGCCGGCGCGGAAGTCACCGGCGCGATCAAGATCGTCAATTCCTGGTGGGGCGGCTTCCAGGCCGAGATCACCGTGACAGCCACGCGCAACGTGACCGACTGGGATATCGGCCTGCGCAGCAACTGGTCCGTGGACAATGTCTGGGGTGCGACCAATGCTGGCACCACGGCCGGCGTGATGGACCTGGATGACGCCAACTGGAACGGCACGCTGTCGGCCGGCCAGACCACCACCATCGGCTTCACCGCGCAGACCGGCATGGCGGGTGTGATGACCAACGCCGCGATCATGGATGGCCTCTGGATCGTGTGATCAAGCGGGGGGCGGGCAACCGCCCCCTTTTTCTGCGCTATCGCGGATTTGACGCCGGCCGAACGCAGAAGCGCCTGAATTGCCCCGCATACCGCTCCCCGGCGACCGGCATCCTCGGCCGCCGCCTGGGAGCTTCCTGCATGTCAGCCGTGCTGACGCGACGCATCGATGCTTTCGTGCCGCCCGAATTCGCGCGTTTCGCAGCACTTGTGCTGTTGGCCTTCATCGCGAGCCGCGCCTTGCATTATGGCGTGTATCTGTGGGGGGCGGCGCCTGGCGGGCGGTCCTTCGCGCAGGCGCTGTGCCAGTTCGATTGCGGCTGGTACCTGCACACCGCCACCCATGGTTATGACGCCGCACCGCACGCGCACACGGCCGGCGACGCCGCGAACTGGGCCTTCTTCCCGCTCTACCAGATGCTGGTGGCACTGGTCGCGGCCACCGGGCTGACAGCGCTGCATGCCGGCATCGCACTGAGCAATGCGCTGGCGATCGGCACCTGCCTGCTGGCCTTCTTCTACTTCGACCGCGCCGCACCCCGGCTGTATTTCACCGCGATCATCAGCTTCGCGCCGTTCTCCTTCTACCTGAACGCGGTCTACACCGAATCGCTGTTCCTCTTCCTGGTAATGGGCGGCCTGGTCGCGCTGAAATCGGGCGCTTTTCTGCGTGCAGGCGGTTGGGGATTCCTGCTCTCCGCGGCGCGCCCCGTCGGCGTCTTCTTCTGCTTCGCCATCTTCGCCGCGATGCTGCGCGAGCATCTGCGCGCCGGCGGCCGGTGGCTGGCTTTCCCCGCGCATATGCTGCGCCGGCCCGACCTGATCGCGGCGATCCTGTTCTCGGTCTCGGGGCTCTTCGCCTTCATGGTCTATCTGCACTGGCACATGGGCGATGCCTTCGCGTTTTCGCACATCCAGCGCGCCTGGGGCCGCGAGATCGGCAACCCGCTCGCCGTGCTGTGGGACGCGTTGGCGGCGAACGACCTGGCGCTGTTCCTCGCACACGACCATTCGCGGCAGTGGTGCGCGGCCTGGACCCTGCTGTGGTTCGCACTCGCGGGCGTGCTGGCGGCGCGGCGCATGTGGCCCGAATTCATCTTCGCGATCTTCTGCCTGGTGGTGCCGCTGGCCACCTCCATCCAGTCGATGCCGCGCTACGGCTTTGGCGTCGCCCCCTTGCTGATCGCGGCCGCGCTGGTGCTGGAGCGCTGGTCACCCGGCCTGCTGCGCGTCTGCATCGTGCTGGCGTTGCTCAACATCCCGCTGCTGGCGATGTGGTTCGCAGGCCACGGAGGCCTGATATGACGCGCCGCCTGCCCTGGTATGCCGCCGTGCTGCTGCTGGCCGCCTTCCAGCTCTACGCGCTGCACCTGGCGCGCAACCCCGCGGTCAGCATCGACTACCGCAACTATTTCATGACACGCAGCAGCGATTGCTGGCCGCGCGCGGTGCAGGATGTGGCGGTGATCGGCGCGCCTGTGCGCGCTGCGGCCAGTGCGGCTTTCCTTGCCTGCGGCTTCGCAGCACCTCTGGGCTGGGGCCGCTGGACCGATGGCAACGAAGCGAGGCTGCGGCTGCGTTTCGCGCCCGGCGCGGACGCCTTGGTGTTCCGCTTCGCCGCCATCACGCGCGCGGCCGTCGCGGTCGAGGTGCTGGTGAATGGAGAGGTCGCGCAGCATGTCGCGATGCAGCCGCAGGGCGGTGTTTTCGACGTCCCGCTGCCACGCGGTGTCAGTGCCGAAGGCCAGGTGACTATCAGCTTTCGCTTCGCCGACGACGCGCCCGCGATGGGCCTGCAATGGTTCAAGCTGGAACGCGCGCCGTGACGACCATGAGGGGCTGATCCAACGCTCAGGCTGGCGCCCCTACTGCGCCCAGCGCGGGAACGGATCCGGCAGCCGGCCCCAATCGCCCGCCTTCATCTCCGCCGGCGTCAGCAGGCAGGCATTCAGCGCAGCGTGCAGCTTGTCGTGATTCATCTCCACACCGATGAAGACGATCTCCTGCCGGCGGTCGCCATAGGGTTCGAGCCACATGCCTTCCAGCATCTCGCGCCAGCCATGGTCCTGCGGCCATTTTTCTTCGTCGATCGCCGCCCACCAGAAGCCCGCACCTTCGTGCCGACCGGCGCGCCCCGCGAGTTGCCAGCTCCCCACCCAGGACATGCGCGTGGCCAGCCAGAAAAAGCCCTTGGCGCGAATCACACCCGGCAGCTCGCCCTCGATCAACGCCTTGAAGCGCGCCGGGTGCAGCGGGCGCCGCGCGCGCCAGACGAAATTGGTGATGCCGAATTCCACGCTCTCCGGCAGGTGCTGGCCGGATAATGCCTGTTGCCAACCGGCGGCCGCCTGCGCGCGGTCCATGTCGAACAGGCCAGTGCCCAGCACCTGGTCGAGCGGGATCGCGCCATGCGCGGCGGCGATGATGCGCGCAGTCGGGTTGAAGCTGGCGAGGATGGCGGACAGCCGCCCCAGTTCGTCGGCCGTCACGCGATCGGTCTTGTTGACCACGATGACATCGGCGAATTCCACCTGCTCCACCAGCAGATCAACCAGCAGGCGATGGTCTTCATCGCCCGCGGTTTCGCCGCGCGCGCGCAGCGTGTCCGCGCTGGAATAATCATCCAGGAAGGCCTTGGCATCGACCACGGTGACCATCGTGTCCAGCCGCGCGACATCGCCCAGCCGGAAGCCATCCTCCTGGCGGAAATCGAAGGTGGCGGCGACCGGCATCGGCTCGCTGATGCCAGTGCTCTCGATCAGCAGCGCATCGAAGCGGCCTTCGTCGGCCAGGCGCGAGACCTCGCGCAGCAAGTCCTCGCGCAGCGTGCAGCAGATGCAGCCATTCGACAGCTCGACCAGCTTCTCCTCGGTGCGCGACAGCGAACCACCTTGCGCGACCAGGGCTGCATCGATGTTCACCTCGCTCATGTCATTCACGATGACGGCGACGCGCTTGCCCTCCCGGTTGGCCAGCACATGGTTCAGCAGCGTTGTCTTGCCCGCGCCCAGGAAGCCCGACAGCACCGTCACCGGCAGCGGTTCACGCGTCATGGTGGAACACCCCCGGCTCATCGCAGCACAGCAGCAGG
>JAAFHD010000343.1 GCA_013298245.1 Alphaproteobacteria bacterium | reverse complement strand
GCCGGGAATGAGCGCATGCAGGAAATTGCGCGCGCCATCCAGGAAGGGGCCAGCGCCTATCTGAAGCGCCAGTACATCACCATCGGCATTGTCGGTGCGGTGCTGTTCGTGGGCGTGCTGATGCTGCTGGGCACGGCGGTGGCGATCGGGTTCCTGATCGGCGCGGTGCTGTCGGGGTTGGCGGGGTTCATCGGCATGAATGTGTCGGTGCGCGCCAATGTGCGCACGGCGCAGGCCAGCACGCAGTCCTTGGCTGCCGGTTTGGATATGGCGTTCAAATCGGGCGCGATCACCGGCATGCTGGTGGCGGGTTTGGCGCTGTTGGGTGTGGCCATCTACTTCTTCATCCTGGTGTCGCTGGCCGGCTACGCGATCAATTCGCGCACCGTGATCGACAGCCTGGTGGCGCTTGGCTTTGGCGCCTCGCTGATCTCGATCTTCGCGCGGCTTGGCGGCGGCATCTTCACCAAGGGCGCCGATGTGGGCGGCGACATGGTGGGCAAGGTGGAAGCTGGCATCCCCGAGGATGACCCCCGCAACCCCGCCACCATCGCCGACAATGTGGGCGACAACGTGGGCGACTGCGCCGGCATGGCCGCCGACCTGTTCGAGACCTATGCCGTGACGGCGGTCGCCACCATGGTTCTGGCCGCGATCACCTTCGGCGATCAGGGCCGCGCGGCGGCGATGCTGTTCCCGCTGCTGATCGGCGGTTTCTGCGTCATCACCTCCATCATCGGCACGTATTTCGTGAAGCTGCCGGCGAACCAGTCGATCATGGGGGCGATGTATCGCGGCCTGATCGTGACCGGCGCGTTGTCGCTGGCGATCCTGTTGCCACTGTCCTATGCGACCTTCGGCTTCGGCACGATCACGGCCGGCGGGCATAGCTTCGGTGCCTTCAGCTTGTTCCTGTGTGGTGCGACGGGCCTGGCGGTCACGGCCGCCATCGTCTGGATCACCGAATACTACACCGGCACGAATTTCCGCCCGGTGAAGTCCATCGCCGAGGCCTCGCAAACCGGCCACGGCACCAACGTGATTCGCGGCCTGGCGGTCAGCATGGAATCGACGGCGATTCCGGCGCTGATCATCATCGCGGGCATCATCATCACCTACTCGCTGGCGGGGCTGTATGGGGTGGCGATCGCCACCACCACCATGCTGGCGCTGGCGGGGATGATCGTCGCACTCGATGCCTTCGGGCCGGTGACGGACAACGCCGGCGGCATCGCCGAAATGGCCGGCCTGCCGAAGGAAATCCGCGTGACGACCGACGCGCTGGACGCGGTGGGCAACACCACCAAGGCGGTGACGAAGGGCTATGCGATTGGCTCGGCCGCACTGGGTGCGGTGGTGCTGTTCGCGGCCTATACGCAGGACCTGAACTACTTCATCGCGAACCCCGCCAGCTACCCGTATTTCGCGGGCATGGGGCCGGTGGATTTCAGCCTGGCCAACCCCTACGTCGTGGTCGGCCTGCTGTTCGGCGGCATGCTGCCCTATCTGTTCGGCGGCATGTCCATGACCGCCGTCGGCCGCGCTGCGCAGAGCGTCGTGGAAGAGGTGCGCCGGCAGTTCCGCGAAAAGCCCGGCATCATGGCCGGTACCGAGAAGCCCGATTACGGCCGCGCGGTGGATATGCTGACCAAATCCGCCATCAAGGAGATGATCATCCCGTCGCTGTTGCCGGTGCTGGGGCCGATCGTCTGCTACTTCACGGTGCTGATGATCGCGGGCAAGGCGGCGGCCTTCTCGGCGCTGGGTGCGATGCTGCTGGGCGTGATCGTGACGGGCTTCTTCGTGGCCGTGTCGATGACGACCGGCGGCGGCGCCTGGGACAACGCCAAGAAGTACATCGAGGAAGGGCACTACGGCGGCAAGGGCAGCGATGCCCACAAGGCCGCGGTGACCGGCGATACCGTGGGTGACCCGTACAAGGATACGTCCGGCCCGGCGGTGAACCCGATGATCAAGATCACGAATATCGTGGCCTTGCTGCTGCTGGCGATCCTGGCGGCGTAACGGATCACGATCCGGCATGGGGCGTCGCGCTGAGAGGCGCGGCGCCCTTTGCATTTTGGACCTACAGCAGCCGGCGCAAATCCCGCGCCATGTGCAGCACGTGGATGATGCGGATCGGGTCTGATTCTGCATCGTAGACCAGCACATAGGGGAAGCCGTTCAGCACCACGAAGCGGCGCGCGGCAGGCGCCAATTCGGGGCGCACAAAACCCACCAACGGAAACGCCGCGACGCGTTGCATGGCCAGCGCAACCTGGTCGCGCAAAGCGCGCGCGGCATGCGGGTTTTCGGCGGCGATGAAGGTCGCTGCCTCACGCAGGTCTTGCCGCGCGAGGCCGGTCAGGATGACTGCGCGTGTCAGCCTGGCGTCGCCTTGGTCTCGGCCGCCGCGATGATGCCGTCCAGTTCAGCCAGCACATCATCCATCGCGTGCCAGCCATTGGCATCCGCATCGGCCACGGCGTCATCAAGCATCCGCGTGAACGCGACCCGCCTGGCCTCCTGCGCGCGGAGCAGGTTCAGGCCCGCGCGCACCACGGCATCGACATCGCCATACCGGCCGGCCTTGACGCAATCCTGCGCGAAGCCTTCCAGATCATGGGGCAGTGTGACGGTCTGCAAATGGGCCTCCGCGAAGCTGCGCTGCGTCACATGGTAGCAGCCTTGGCGCAGCACCGCGACGGTCTTCACGTGCGGCCCGCGCGCGAGAGTGGTAGATGCCTGCCATGGACACGCCCCTGCCCAACGACACCCGCGCCGCGCTGGAATCGCTCTATGCGGAGATGCGCCCCGCCTCCCTCTACCCGCTGTGGGAGGTGCTGCACGCGCTCGTCACGCCCGCGCCCACCACCGCCGCCCAGCCCTGGCGCTGGGAATACGCCCCCGCCCGCGAATACCTGCTGCGCGCAGGCGGCCTGATCAGCGCCGAGCAAGCCGAACGCCGCGTGTTGATCCTGGAAAACCCTGGCCTGCCTGGCACATCGGCTGCCACCAACGCGCTCTATGCCGGCCTGCAATTGATCCTGCCCGGCGAAGTCGCGCCCTGCCATCGCCACACCCAATCCGCGCTGCGCTTCGTCATGGAAGGCCATGGCGCGCACACCGCGGTGGATGGCGAAAAGGCGGTGATGGAACCCTTCGACCTGGTGCTGACGCCAAATTGGCAATGGCATGACCACGGCAATGATTCGGGTGCGCCGATGATCTGGCTGGACGGCCTCGACATCCCGACGGTGCGTTTCTACGCCGCCAGCTTCGCCGAACGCATGGGCGGCGAGTACCCGGAAACCGCGCCGGCCGGCGACACCGCGAAGCGCTATGGCCGCAACCTGCGGCCCTTCATGGGCAGTGTGGCGGCGCGGCGCCCGGCGGGCTTGCCGCTGTTCCACTACCCCTATCGTGAATGGCGCGAATCGCTGGCCGCAATGGCGCGCGATGCGGCACCCGATCCGCGCCCTTCCGCCCATGTGCGCCTGCTGCCGAAGGGCTTTTCCACCGCGCCGCGCCGCGCGACCGATGGCACCATTTTCGTTGTTGTCGAAGGCACCGGCCGCGCAATGGTTGCAGGTGAAACCATTCCGCTCGCGCAGCGCGATCTGCTGGTGGTCCCCAGCTGGTCCGAACTGACGCTGCACGCCGAAAGCGACCTGGTCCTGTTCGGTTATTCCGACCGCGCGGCGCAGGAAAAACTCGGGCTGTGGCGGGAGGGCTGATCTGCTCTACCTCGACGCCAACGCCACCGAAGCGCCGCGCCCCGCGGCCATCGCGGCCGCTGCGGCGGCGATGGCGGAGGTGGGCAATCCGTCCTCGGTGCACGCCGCCGGCCGCGCCGCGCGCCGCGTGCGCGAGGATGCACGCGAGGCCATCGCACGCCGCTTCGGCGCCGCACCCGCTGACACCGTGCTGACCGCCGGCGGCACCGAAGCCAGCACCCTTGCGCTGCGTGGCCTGGCCGCCGGCCGGCGCATCCTGGCCGGCGCCACGGAACACGCCGCAGTGCGCGCCATTCCGCACACGCCGGTGCCCGTGCTGTTCGACGGCACGCTGGATTTGCGCGCGCTGGAAACACAGCTGGCCAGCGGCCCGCCCGCGCTAGTCGCCACCATGGCCGCCAACAACGAAACCGGCGTGCTGCACCCCATCGCCG
>JAAFHD010000347.1 GCA_013298245.1 Alphaproteobacteria bacterium | reverse complement strand
GCCCGGCCTGATGCTGGCCGATGCGCGCGCCCGCGTGCCTGAACTTGCCACCGTGCCCGAAGACCTGGCCGCCGACGCTGCCTTCCTGCTGCGCCTGGCCGCGCTGTGCGAGCGGTTTACGCCGGCGGTGGCGCTGGATGCGCCGGATGGGTTGCTGCTGGACATCACCGGCTGCGCGCATTTGTGGGGCGGGGAAGCTGCGTTGCACGCCGCGCTGCGTCGGCGTTTCGCGCGCATGACTCTGCACAGCGCGGTGGCGGATACGCCTGATGCGGCGCGTGCCTTGGCGCGTTTCGGCGGCACGGATGTGCGCGCGCTGCCGGTGGCGGCGCTGGAGCCTTCGGCGCGTGCGGCGCGCGCCTTGGCGCAGGCGGGGTTGCGGCGCGTGGGTGATCTTGCGGCGCGGCCGGCGGCGGCGCTGGCGGCGCGCTTTGGTGCGCCCCTGGTGCGGCGTCTGCGCCGCGTGTTGGGAGAGGAAGATTCGCGCATCACGCCCCTGCGCCCAGCGCCGGATTTCACCGCCGCGCGGGTTTTTGCCGAACCGCTGACGCGCGTGGATGCACTGGGTGCGTTGCTCGCACAGATGCTGGAGGAATTGTGCGACAGCCTGGCCGCCGCCGGCATGGGCGGCCGCGTCTTCGCGCTGGCGCTGTTCCGCACCGATGGCACAGCGCGCGAATTGGCGGTGGAGACCGGCCGCGCGCTGCGCGATGCGCCCGCCATCCTGCGGCTGTGGCGCGAGCGCCTGGATGCGCTGGTGGAACCCCTGGACCCCGGCTTCGGCTATGACGCGCTGCGGCTTTCGGTGACGCGCGCGGAGCCGCTGGCGGCAGCCCAGGTGGGGCTGGATGGCGATGCCGCGGGTGCTGATGTCGCAACCCTGGTGGATGTGCTGGCGACGCGGCTGGGGCGCGGCCGCGTGTCGCGTTTCGCCCCAGTCGCCACGCATCGGCCGGAGCGCGCGGCGCGGCGCATCCCGGCGCTGGAACCGGCATTGCCGTGGGAGGCGCAGGCCATGCCGCGCCCGGTGCAGTTGTTCGACCCGCCGCGCGTGGTGACGGCGTTGGCGACCATGCCCGATGGCCCGCCCCTGCGCTTCCGCTGGAAGGGCGCGGTGCATGACGTCACGCTGGCCGAGGGGCCCGAGCGCATCGCGCCTGAATGGTGGCGCGACGACGCCGTGGCGGCGCGCGACTACTACCGCGTGGAAGACGCCGCCGGCCGCCGCTTCTGGCTGTTCCGCGAGGATGCGGAGGGCGCGCCGCGCTGGTTTTTGCATGGGGTCTTCGCGTGATTTTGCGCTTCGAAACCCGCGCGCGTGATGCTGCGCCGCGCGACGTGCCGCCTTACGCCGAGATGGTGGCGGCGACGAATTTTTCCTTTCTGCGCGGTGCGGCGCACCCGCATGAGATGGTGCTGCGCGCCGTCGAACTGGGCCATGCCGGTATTGCCATCACGGATCGCAATTCGGTCGCCGGCGTGGTGCGCGCGCATGTCGCGCTGCGTGAATTGCGTGCCAATGGGCGCCTGCCGCCGGCGCGAAGGCGCGTTGGTTCCGGCCCCGGCGAAGTGTTGCTGGAACCGCGCGAGGGCGGTGCCACGCCTGGCGATTTCCACCTGGCCTTGGGCGCGCGGCTGGTGCTGGTAGATGGCACGCCCGATATCGTGGCGCATGTCGCCAACCGCGCGGGCTGGGCGAGCCTGTGCCGGCTGCTGACACTCGGCAATCGTCGTGCGGAGAAGGGCGATTGCATCCTGCATTTGGCGGATGTGCTGGCGCATGCGGAAGGCCTGTTGCTGACGCTGCTGCCGGGCCATGCGCCGTCGCCACCGGACCTGCTGCGAAGGCTGGCGGCGGTGGCGCCGGTGTGGCTGGGCGCGACCATGCCGCGCCGGGGTGATGACCGGCATCGGTTGCAGCGGCTGCGCGCGACGGCGCAGGTGGCGGGCGTGCCGCTGCTGGCGGTGAATGACGCGCTCTATGCGACGCCGGAGCAGCGCGATTTGCAGGATGTGCTGAGTTGCATTCGCGACAATGTCGCGATCGATGCGGCGGGGTTGCGGTTGGAAGCGAATGCGGAGCGGCATCTGAAACCGGCGGCCGAAATGGCGCGGTTGTTTGCCGATGCGCCGGAGGCCTTGGCGGAGGCGACGCGGCTGTTGTCGTGCGCGGCCTTCAGCCTGGATGAACTGCGCTACGAATACCCCGACGAGCCCGTGCCGCCCGGCCGTGACGCGCAATCATGGCTGGAGGAGCTGACCTGGCAGGCGGCAGCGCGGCGTTATGCGGGTGGTGTGCCCGCACGCGTGCAGGCGACGCTGCGCGATGAATTGGCGTTGATCGCGCAGCTGGAATACGCGCCCTATTTCCTGACCATCCATGACATCGTGTCCTTCGCGCAGGCGCGCGGGATTCTGTGCCAGGGGCGTGGGTCGGCGGCGAATTCGGCGGTGTGTTTCGTGCTGGGAATCACCGCGGTGGATCCGGCGGAGCATGACCTGCTTTTTGCGCGATTCATTTCCGCCGAGCGGCGCGAACCGCCGGATATCGATGTGGATTTCGAGCATGAGCGGCGCGAGGAGGTGATCCAGCACATCTACGAAAAATACGGGCGCCATCGCGCCGGTATCATCGCCACCGTTATTCATTACCGCCCGCGCAGCGCGCTGCGTGATGCAGGGCGCGCGCTGGGTTTGACCGAGGATGTCACGGCGCGTCTGGCCGGCCTGCAATGGGGCAGCTGGGGAGACGACATCCCCGAATCCCATGTGCGCGAAGCGGGGCTGGACCCGGACAATCCGGTGATCCAGCGCGCCATCGGGTTTGCGCAGCGCCTGATGGGGTTTCCGCGTCACCTTTCGCAGCATGTCGGCGGCTTCGTGCTGGCGCGTGGGCGGCTCGATGAAATCGCGCCGATCGGCAATGCCGCGATGGAGGGGCGCACCTTCCTGGAATGGGACAAGGATGATGTCGATGCGCTGGGGCTGATGAAGGTGGATGTGCTGGCGCTGGGCATGCTGACCTGCATCCGCAAGGCCTTCGAGATGCTGCGCGAACACCATGGCATCGCGCATGATTTGGCGAGCATTCCGCGCGAGGACGCGGCCGTGTACGACATGCTGTGCCGCGGTGATTCCATCGGCGTCTTCCAGGTGGAAAGCCGCGCGCAGATCAACATGCTGCCGCGCCTGCGTCCGCGCGAATTCTATGACCTGGTGATCCAGGTCGCGATCATCCGCCCCGGGCCGATCCAGGGCGACATGGTGCATCCGTTTCTGCGCCGGCGCTCAGGCGCGGAGGCGGTGGAGTTTCCCTCGCCCGCGCCGGAACACGGCCCGCCTGACGAATTGCGCCAGGTGCTGGGGCGCACCATGGGCGTGCCCTTGTTCCAGGAACAGGCGATGAAGATCGCGATCGTCGCGGCTGGCTTCACGCCCGACCAGGCCAATGGGCTGCGCCGTGCGATGGCCACCTTCCGCAATGTCGGCACCATTGGCGAATTCGAGCGGCTGATGGTCCACGGCATGATCGGGCGCGGCTACGACGCGGATTTCGCGCGCCGCTGCTTCGAACAGATCAAGGGTTTTGGCAGCTATGGTTTTCCCGAAAGCCATGCGGCCTCCTTCGCGCGGCTGGTCTATGTGTCGTCCTGGATCAAGTGCCACCACCCGGCGGTCTTCGCGGCCGCGCTGCTGAATTCGCAACCCATGGGTTTCTACGCGCCGGCGCAGATCATCCGCGACGCGCGCGAACATGGCGTGCGCGTGCTGCCGGTGGATGCGAACCACAGCGATTGGGACAACAGGCTGGATGTGGGCGCGTTGCGCCTGGGCTTCCGCCAGGTGGATGGCCTGGCGGAAGAAGAACTGCGCCGCATGATCCGCGCGCGGGGCCCTGGTTTCCGCAGCACGGAGGATGTTGCGCGCCGCGGCCTGCTGCCCGCGCGCGCGATGCGGCTGTTGGCCGATGCGGATGGTTTTGCGTCACTCGGGCAAGGGCGCCGCGCAGCATTGTGGGATGTGGAACGCATCCCCGATGCGGCGCCGCTGCCCCTGTTCGCGCACGCCGCCGAACTGGCGCCGGAGCCTGACGCGGCACTGCCCGCAATGGCGCTGCGCGAGGAAATCGCGGCCGACTACCAATCGCTGCGCCTG
>JAAFHD010000342.1 GCA_013298245.1 Alphaproteobacteria bacterium | reverse complement strand
TGTGTTCACGCCATAGCCGCCATAGGGCGGGTGGCTGTGCGCGGCGTCGCCCGCGATGAACATGCGGCCCGCACGGTATTGGTCGGCGATGGCGATGCGCAAATCCCAGAAGCCGATGTGGTCGAAGGCGACATCGAATTCAGCACCTGCGGCTTCGTGCAGCATGGCGGCGAAATCGGTGTTGTCGCGCGTGGTGCCGGGGGCCACGGGCGCGTGGAAGAACCAGCTATTGCCCAGGTCCACACGGCCGAAAAACCGCCAATATCCGCGCAATTCCGGGTGCAGCACATTGAAGAAGGATTTTCCGGGGAAGCGCTTCAGCAATTCATGCAGACCGGTTGAGCGGAACACCAGCAGCACCATCAGCCGGTCATGGTCGGTGCGGGTTTGCGTGATGCCGGCGGCCTCGCGCACGAAGGAACGGCTGCCATCGCAGCCGACCAGATAGGCGCCGCGCAATTCGCGCCTGCCGGTGCCGTTGCGTTCGGTGGCGGTCACGCGCACGCCCTCGGCCGTCTGTTCGATCTGTTCCGCCGCCCAGCCGAACAGGGTTTCGGCCGCCGGCAATTCGGCCAGGCGCGCGCGCAGCACCGCTTCGGTCGCGTATTGCGGCAGGCGCTCATTGTCGGTGAAGTAGAAGGGGCGGACCAGTTCGCGTTGCAGCCAGTCATGCTGGTACTGCCCGAGCAGCGTGCCATAGCTGGTCATGCCGCCAATGCCGTATTCGGGCGGGATGGTCCGCGCGGCGCGCAGCGCGGCCTCCGCACCCCAGAAATGGAAATGTTCCATGGTGCGCTGCGTCAGGTTCTGGCCGCGCGGAATGGGCTGGGGTGTGGGGTAGCGTTCCAGCAGGGTGCAGCGGATGCCGTGCTGCGCCAGGTTGATGGCCAGCCCCAGCCCCACCGGGCCGCCGCCCACGATGATCACGCGATGATCTGTCATGGCGGCTGCATATCCTCAGACGTCTGTGGATCGCAAGATGGGCAGGATTGACAGACGTCGGAGGAAAACGCATCCCGCCCGAAAACCCGCCCAGGAGAATGCCATGCCTGCCCGTCGTCAGATCCTTGCCGGCCTGCTGGCCACGCCCGCACTGGCGCAGGATGGGCCGGTCACCATCATCGTGCCCTATACGCCAGGCACCGGCCCCGACATCCTGGCGCGGCTGGTCGCACCCGTGCTTTCGGCCGGGATCGGCCAGGCGGTGGTGGTGGAAAACCGCGCCGGTGCCAGCGGCAATATCGGCTCCCAGGCAGTGGCGCGCGCCGCACCCGATGGGCGGACGCTGATGATGCAGGTGAACACCTTCGTCATGAACCCGAGCCTGTTCCGCGACGTGCCCTATGACCCGATCGGCGCCTTCGCACCCATCGCCATGCTGACGCGCGGCGACCTGGTGCTGGTGGTGCATCCGGGCGTGGCCGCGGCCAATGCGCGCGACTTCGCAGAGCTGGCGCGCGCGCGGCCGGGCGCGATCGATTATGCCTCGCCTGGCATCGGCACGCCGCAGCATCTGGGCATGGCGCTGTTTGCCGGTGTCACGCGCACCGAACTCACACACATCCCCTATCGCGGCTCCGCGCCCGCCATCCAGGACCTGCTGGGCCGGCGCGTCGCATCGATGTTCCTGCCGCTGCACACAGCGCTGCCGCTGGCCGCCAACGGGCAGGTGCGCATGCTCGCGCTGGGCAGTCCCGCGCGCGCCGCCAGCGCGCCCGACCTGCCCACCATGGCCGAGGCCGGGCTGCCCGATGTGCTGGTCGATCTGTGGTACGGGCTGCTCGGGCCGGCGGGCATGCCGCCCGCGATGGTCACGCGGTTGAACGGTTTGCTGAATGCCTGGCTTGCCAACCCCGCGGCCGCGGATGCGCTGCGCGCGCAAGGCATGGTGCCGACACCCGCCATGCCCGCGCAATTCGCCGAACTGATCCGCCGCGACCACGCGCGCTGGGCGCAAGTCATCCGCGATGCCCGCATCACCGCCGATTGACGCGCTGGATGCGCTCTATGCGCGGCCGGGCTTCCAGCTGCGGCGCGCGCACCAGGTGGCGCTGTCGGTCTTCGCGGAGGCCGCCGGCGCACATGACGTCACCACCACGCAATACGGCATCCTGGTCGCGCTGCGCGCGCGGCCTGGCGCGGACCAGGTGGGGCTTGGCGGCATGCTGGGGCTCGACCGCTCGACCACCGGGTTGGTCGTGGGTTTGCTGGAACAGCGCGGGCTGCTGACGCGCAAACCGCACCCGACCGATGGGCGGCGGCGCATCCTGTCGCTGACGCGCAAGGGCCAGCGCCTGCTGGATGCGCTGGCGGGTGCCGCGGAGGCCGCACGCCTGCAATTGCTGGCGCCGCTGAGTGCGGCGGAAGCTGGCACGCTTGGCCGCCTGCTGGACAAGCTGCTGCGCCACCATGACGGCGCGGTGCGCGTGCCGTTGAAGCGCCAGGCCACTTGCCGGCCGGCCGCGCCACGCCCATCTGCGCGGCGGTCTTGAGGGGTTTGTCCATGCATCGTCGCGCCGCGCTGTTGCTGGCCTTGACCCCAGCCCTGCCGGCGCGCGCGCAGGGCTTCCGCTTTCTGGATACGGCCGCAACGGTCGCGATGCTGCGCCAGGGCGGGTTCAACCTTTATGTGCGGCACGGCATCACCGATCGGCGCCAGGTCGATACCGGGCGGCGTGGTGATCGGGCCGGGCAGCGCAACCTCTCGCCCGAGGGCGAGGCGCAATCCCGCGCGCTGGGCGAGGCCTTCCGGCGGCTGGCAATTCCGGTGGCCGAAGTGCTGGCCAGCGAGGTGTTCCGCAGCCTGGAAACCGCGCAGCTGGCTTTCGGCGCCGACCGCGTGCGCATCCACCCCAGCCTGATCGCGGATGACTACACCAGCGGCGATGCGATGGAGGATGCGCGGCAGGTCTCGCGCCTGTTGCTGGCGGCACGCGTGACGGGCGGCAACCGCGTGCTGCTGGGGCATATCGTGCCGCATGGCATGATGCTGGGGCGCGGCCTGGCGCAGGCTGAATTCCCCGAAGGGTGCCTGAGCGTGATCCGGCCGCTGGGCGACCGCTGGGAGCATCTGGGGTTCATCACGGCCGAAGCGCTGATCACCGCGCCGGCATAAAGCGCCCCAGCCGCGCCCAAGCGCCAACCCCGTCGCTTCCGGCCGCACGGCGGCCGGCGCCGCCCATAAGCCCTGCCCACCCGCGATGCCCGAAATGCGGCGAAGCCAAGCGCGCAGAGCGCGCCCGGCGTTTGAGGTCATGCAAAAATCCGGAATGGGCGCGACAGGGATCGAACCTGTGGCCCCCGCCATGTCAAGGCGATGCTCTACCGCTGAGCTACGCGCCCCCATTCCGTGCAGGCGCATTACCGCGCAGGCCGCGCCGGCACAAGCCCGCGCGTGACATCGCAGCACAGCTGTGGCCTTATCCGCCCGCGCATGGATGCATTGCCGTCCCATCTCGAGGCGCCCGCGCTTGCGGAGCCGCCCATCCGCCTGCTGCGGCCGCCGCGGGCCTTGAGCCCGCTTGTGCTGGCATCCGCCCATTCGGGCCGGGATTATCCGGCGGAATTCGTGGCCAATGCCAGGCTGGACCCGCAGGCGCTGCGGCGTTCGGAAGATAGTTTCGTCGATGACCTGTTCGCCGCCGCCCCTGATCTGGGCGTGCCCCTGCTGCTGGCGGATTTTCCGCGCACCTATTGCGATGCGAATCGCGAACCCTGGGAACTGGACCCGGGCATGTTCGACGCGCCCCTGCCGGCCTGGGTGAACAGCGCATCGCCGCGTGTGGGGGCTGGGCTTGGCACCATCGCGCGCGTGGTGGCGTCGGGCGAACCCATCTATCGCCACAAACTGCCCTTCGCGGAGGCCGAGGCGCGCATCCGCCAATGCTGGCAGCCCTATCACGCCGCACTGGCCGCGCTGATCCAGGAAACCCGCGCCGCCTTCGGCTGCTGCCTGGTGCTGGACTGCCATTCCATGCCGAGCCACCCCGCGCATCATGGCCCGGGGCCGGACATCGTGCTGGGCGATGCGCATGGTGTGGCGGCAGCACCCCGCGCGGTGCGGCTGGTGGAAACCACGCTGGGCGCGCTGGGCTATCACACCCAGCGCAACGACCCCTATGCGGGCGGCTATATCACGCGCCACTACGGCCGCCCGCGTGAGGGCGTGCATGTGCTGCAACTGGAAATCGCGCGGCGGCTC
>JAAFHD010000341.1 GCA_013298245.1 Alphaproteobacteria bacterium | reverse complement strand
GGTCACTTCCGGCGGCAGGGACATCAGGATGGCTTCGGTGTTGCCGCCGGTCTTGAGCCCGAAGGTCGTGCCGCGATCATAGAGCAGGTTGAATTCCACATAACGGCCGCGGCGCATCAGCTGGTGTTCGCGTTCGGCTGTGGTCCAGGGCTCGTGCATGCGCCGGCGGACGATGGGCGCGTAGCCGGCCAGGAAGGCATCGCCCACATCGCGGGTGAAGGCGAAGTCGTTGTCGATGCCGCGCCCGGGCGTGCGGTCACCCAGCCAGTCGTAGAATATGCCGCCCAGGCCGCGCGGTTCTTGGCGGTGGGGCAGGAAGAAGTACTCCTCGCACCACTGTTTGAAGCGCGGGTAATAGGTGGGGTCGTGCTTGTCGCAGGCCGCCCTGTATGCCGCGTGGAAGGTGGCGGCGTCTTCCAGGCTGTGCGGGGCGGCGTGGTCCATCGGCGTCAGGTCGCCGCCGCCGCCGAACCAGGCGTTGCGGGTGACGATGAAGCGCGTGTTCATATGCACCGCCGGCACGCGCGGGCTGCGCATATGCGCCACCAGCGAAATGCCGGTGGCCAGGAAGCGCGGGTCTTCATCGGCGCCGGGGATTTGCTTGCGGAATTCGGGGGAGAATTCGCCCCAGACGGTGGAGCAGTTCACGCCCACTTTTTCGAACACGCGCCCGCGCATGACGGACATCACGCCCCCGCCGCCGCCATCGCGTTCCCAAGCCTTGCGGGCGAATCGGCCGGCGGGCAGGGCCAAATGCGGGCCTTCGCGCAATTCGCCTTCGATCGCCTCGAATTCCGCGCAGATGCGGTCCCGCAGGGCTTCGAACCAGGCGCGGGCGGGCGCGATCATCGGGTGGTCGGGCGGCGTGGTCATGCGGTTTTTTGGTCCTTCCTCAACCTCTTGCGGCAAAGGTTACGCCCCTGCCGGTTGTCACATCCCGGATAGTGCCTTTATACGCCAGCGGTAGCGAGAGCGTTGAAAGCTGGCTGCGCAAATGCGTGCCCGATTTCACCCTCTGGCAAGGTTTTTCGGTGCAGACGTGCGCCAGAATGGGAAGCAGGACAGGGCCATGGCCGATACGGCGAACGCAGCCACGGGGACCAAGCGCGATTTCCTCACGCTCAGCGCGACGGCCTTTGCCGCCGTGGGCGTCGGCGCGATCGTCTGGCCCTTCATCCACAGCATGAACCCTTCGCGCGACGTGCTGGCGCTGGCCAGCACGGAAGTGGACCTGGCGCCGATCACGGCGGGCATGGCCGTTACCGTCATGTGGCGCGGCAAGCCCGTCTTCGTGCGCCACCGCACACCGGAAGAGGTCACCGCCGCCCGGGCCGTGCCGATGACCGACCTGAAGGACCCCGCACGCGACGAAACCCGCGTGCAGCGGCCGCAATGGCTGGTGATGGTCGGCGTGTGCACGCATCTTGGTTGCGTGCCGCTGGGCCAGAAGCCCACCGACCAGAAGGGCGAATACAATGGCTGGTTCTGCCCCTGCCACGGCAGCCACTACGACACCTCGGGGCGCATCCGGAAAGGGCCGGCACCGGCCAATCTGGAAGTGCCAACCTACACGTTCATGACCGACAGCAAGATCCGCGTGGGTTGATGCGTTCGGGTATGGTCCTGATCCGCGTCTTCAACCGCATTTCCTGAAGGACAATCGCACAATGGCGATCGGCCTGCATAAGAGCGACATCAAGAACCCGGTCATGCGCTGGGTGGATGAGCGTCTTCCCGTCTTCACCATGATGCAGAAGGAGTACGGGACCTTCCCGACTCCCCGGAATTTCAATTATTTCTGGAATTTCGGCGCGTTGGCGATGATCAACCTGATGATCATGATCGCCACCGGCATCTTCCTGGCGATGAACTACACGCCGCACACGGCCTACGCCTTCGACAGCGTGGAGCGCATCATGCGTGACGTGAACTATGGCTGGTTGATCCGCTATGTTCACATGAATGGCGCGTCGATGTTCTTCATCGTCGTCTACATCCATATTTTCCGCGGCCTGTATTACGGAAGCTACAAGGCGCCGCGCGAGCTGCTGTGGATGCTGGGCGTGACCATCTTCCTGCTGATGATGGCGACGGCCTTCATGGGCTATGTGCTGCCCTGGGGCCAGATGTCCTTCTGGGGTGCGACCGTCATCACCAATTTGTTCAGTGCCTTCCCCGTCGTCGGGCAGCATATCGTGACGCTGCTATGGGGCGGGTTCTCGGTGGATAATCCCACGCTGAACCGCTTCTTCAGCCTGCATTACCTGCTGCCCTTCGTGATCGTGGGCGTGGTCTTCCTGCATGTGGCGGCGCTGCATATCACCGGGTCGAACAACCCGCTGGGCGTGGAACCCAAGGGGCCGCAGGACACCATCCCCTTCCACCCCTACTACACCATCAAGGACACGGTCGGGATCATCGTCTATCTGATGGTCTTCGCCTTCCTGGTGTTCTTCATGCCCAATTACCTGGGCCACCCGGACAATTACATCCCGGCGAACCCGCTTTCGACGCCCGCGCACATCGTGCCGGAATGGTACTTCCTGCCGTACTACGCGATCCTGCGCGCGGTGCCGGACAAGCTGGGCGGCGTGCTGCTGATGTTCGGCTCCATCCTGGTGTGGTTCCTGCTGCCTTGGCTGGACACGTCCAAGGTGCGCAGCATGAAGTTCCGCCCGATTGCGCGGATCTTCCTGATCCTGTGGGTCTTTGCCTTCTTCGTGCTGATGTATTGCGGCGCGATGCCGGCCGAGCAGCCCTATGTCATCATCAGCCAGTTCGCGACGGCCTATTACTTCGCGTATTTCCTGATCGTCCTGCCTGCCCTGGGCAAGCTGGAACGAACGCCGCAATTGCCCGAAAGCATCGCCCGCGCGGTGCTGGGGGACCGTGTGATGGGCGGGGGGCCAATGCCAGTGGGCGCGGCCGCCAAGCCGATGGAGAAGGCCTGAACCATGAAGCGTTATCTCAAGGCCTTCGCTGTCCTGGCCGGGCTGACCGCGGTGGCGGTGCCGGTCGCGGTCTATGCCGCGGGCGAATACGACAAGCCGCGTGATGCGCGCTTCGGATTCGCCAGCCTGTTGGGCACCTTCGATCGCTCCTCGGCGCAGCGCGGCCTGCAGGTCTACCAGGAGGTCTGCGCGGCGTGTCACGGCCTGCGCCTGCTGTCCTTCCGCAACCTGCTGGAAATCGGGCTGACGGAAGAACAGGCGCGCGCCATCGCCGCCAACGTCCAGGTGACCGACGGCCCGAATGATGAAGGCCAGATGTTCGAGCGTCCGGGCCGCCTGTCCGACCGCTTCCGTCGCCCCTTCGCCAATGAACAGGCGGCACGCGCCGCCAATAACGGCGCCTATCCGCCCGACCTGTCGGTGATGGTGAAGGCGCGCAAGAACGGCGCGAACTACATCTATTCGCTGCTGACCGGGTATCGCGACCCGCCGCCCGGCGTGACCGTGGGCGATGGCATGAACTACAACCCGTATTTCGCCGGCCGCCAGATCGCCATGGCCAATGTCCTGAACGACGACCAACTGGAATTCGCCGATGGCACCCGCGCCACCGCCGACCAGATGGCGCGCGACGTCGTCACCTTCCTGGCCTGGGCCTCCGAGCCCGAAACCGAACAGCGCCGCCGGATGGGCATCCGGGTGCTGATCTTCCTCGCCGTGGGTGGCGTGCTGGCCTATATGGTCAAGCGCAAGATCTGGGCCGACCTGAAGACCAAGCCCGCGTGACACCCGGGGGCGATCCCGTCCCCGCCATTTCGGAAGCGGCCGCCACCGGTGAGGTGGCGGCCGTTTTTGCTGATATCCGCGCCACCTTGGGCGTGCAGGTGGTGAACCTGGTCTGGCGGCATCTGGCCACCATCCCGGGCGCGCTGCCCGCCACCTGGGCCGCGCTGCGCCCGGCCTATGCGGCCGGCGTGGTGGAGGACGCGGCGGCCGAATTCCGCGCCGCGATGGTGCTGCCCAGCCTGCCGCCATTGCGCGATGTGCCGCCAGGCGCGCGCGACGTGATGTCCAGCTACGACCGCAGCAACAGCATGAACCTGCTGGCCGTGCTGGCGATGATCGCGCGCATGGATGGCGCGCCGGCCGGCGCGGCGCGCCCGGCACGGCCCGCGCCGCCGCCAGGTGCGGCGCTACCCGTTTTGCCCACCGACCTGCCGCCCGACATCGCCGCCCGCGTGCAGCGCCTGAACCTGATCGGCGCGCGCGA
>JAAFHD010000340.1 GCA_013298245.1 Alphaproteobacteria bacterium | reverse complement strand
CCACGGCCATCGCGCTTTTCCTGGGCTACGCACTCGCCTACGCCATCACGCTCGCATCCGAACGCGCCCGCCGCTGGTGGCTGCTCTGCGTCCTCGTCCCACTCTGGATTTCCGTCCTTGTCCGCGCTTTCGCCTGGGTCACGCTGCTGCGCCGCCAGGGCCTCATCAACCAGACACTGCTCGACGCCGGCATCATCGCCGAACCCCTCGCGCTTGTCTGGAACGAGTTCGGCATCATCGTCGGCATGGTGCACTACATGGTGCCCTACGCCGTGCTCCCCATGCTGGCTTCGATGCGCGAAATCGACCCGCGTTTGCTCGCCGCCGCCCGCGGCATGGGCGCCTCGCGCATCCAGGTTTTCACACGCATTTTCTTCCCCCTCTCCGCCCCCGGCCTGGTCGCTTCAGGCGTGCTCGTCTTCATCTTCTCGCTCGGCTTCTACGTCACGCCCGCCATCCTCGGCGGCGGCCGCACGCTGATGGTCGCCGAATGGATCAGCCTGCAAATCCTGGACCTCATTCGCTGGGGCCTCGGCACCATGATGGCCACCTTGCTGGTCGTCACCATCCTCGTCACCCTCGCCATCTTCTCGCGCGTCGTAAACCTGCGCCGCCTTTTCGGGGGCGCACGATGACCGGCGGCTACAAACCCGGCTGGTTCGCACGCACCCTCTCCTGGGGAACAGCGGCCTATCTGGTCCTCCCCATCCTCATCGTCATCCCCGTCTCACTGACGGATCAACGCTTCCTCTCACTCCCCCATCAGGGCCTCTCGCTGCGCCACTACGCGACGGTCTTCGCCTCCCCCGAATGGATCGGCTCCATCCTGCAATCCTTCTGGATCGCCCTCGCCGCCACGGTTCTCTCCGTCGTCGCAGGCACACTCTTCGCCGTCGCCGCCTGGCGCCTCGATCGCCGCAGCACGCAAATCCTCTCGGCGCTCATGCTGCTCCCCCTCATCGTGCCGAGCATCGTCTACGCCATCGGCCTCTATCGTTATTTTGGCTGGTGGGATTTGCTGGACCGCTTCGCCGGCGTCGTCATCGCGCATGGCGTCACCGGCATCCCCTACGTCGTCATCACCGTCTCGGCGGCCCTCGCCAGCTTCGACCCACGCCTCGAACAAGCCGCCCGCGGCATGGGCGCATCGCTTCAGCAAGTGCTGCGCTGGGTCATCCTGCCGCGCATCATGCCGGGCGTGATCTCGGGCGCGATCTTCGCCTTCATCCACTCCTGGGACGAGCTCATCATCGTCCTCTTCATCGCCAGCCGCGACGTCTTCACCTTGCCGCGCCGCATCTGGGACGGCATCAACGAAAACCTCGACCCCGCCATGGCCGCGGTCGCGGTGCTCCTCATCGGCATGACGCTGATCCTACTGCTGTTGGACATGCTGGTCCGCCGCGCGCGCGATGACTGATCCGGCCTTGACCCCTCGCGCGCCACACCACAGCATCGCGCCATGACAGCGGATGTGATCCTGACCGGAGGACGCATCTTCCGTGGCCTGCACGCAGGCTTCACGGAAGCCCTGTCCCTGCGCGACGGCCGCGTGCTGGCGCTGGGTGACGCCGCCCTCGACACCGCCGGCCCCACCACCCGCCGCATCGACCTCGGCGGCCGCGTCGCCATCCCCGCCTTCAACGAAGCGCATATGCATCTGCTGCCGCTCGGCCTCACGCTGCGCCAGGTGCAGCTGCGCGCGTCCGAGGTGCGCAGCCACGCCGAAATCACCACGCGCATCCGCACCACCGCGGCCGCAACACCGCCCGGCGAATGGGTGCTCGGCTGGGGCTATGACCATGGCGCGCTCGACCAGCAGCGCCACCCGACCGTGACAGAACTGCACCGCGCCGCGCCGAACAACCCGGTCTTCATCATGCGCACCTGCGGCCATATGGGTGTGGCCAACAGCGCCGCGCTGCGCGAGGCCGGCATCGGCCACAACACGCCCGACCCCGAAGGCGGCGTCATCGAACGGCGCGATGGCGCGCTGACCGGGCTGATCCAGGAACGCGCGCTCACCCTCATCCAACGCGCCATGCCAAAGCCCAGCCAGGCCTGGATGATCGACGCCATCGAAGCCGCCGGCCAGCACCTGGCCGCGCGAGGCTTCGCCAGCGCCACCGACATGAATGTCGGCATGACCGCGGGCCTGGACGAAATCACCGCCTACCAATCCGCGCGCCCGCTGCAACGCATGTGGCTGGTGCTGGCCGCCAACCCCGAGGGCATCGCCGAAGCCGCCGCCATGCAGCCCTGGCGCCCCGGCGATGACCCGCAGGCCATGCTGCGTTGGGGTGGTGCGAAGGTCTTCGCCGATGGCAGCGCCGGCGGCCTGACCGCCGCATTCTTCGAGCCGTACCTCCAAGGCGGCACCGGCGTCTTCACCTTCCCCACCGAGACCATGCACGCGCTGCTGGCGCGCTATCACACCCTCGGCTGGCAGCTCGACATCCACGCCATCGGCGACGCCGCGATCGAACAGGTCCTGACCGGTATGGAAGCTGCCGGCGCCACCCCCGATCGCCGCCACCGCATCGAGCACTGCGGCTTCGTCACCCGCGACCAACGCCGCCGCATGCTGGCGCGCGGCATCATCCCCGTGCCGCAGCCGCTCTTCATGTACGAGTTCGGCGATCTCTACGCGCGCAATCTCGGCGCCGCGCGCGCCGAAGCAGCCTACCCGATGCGCAGCTGGTTGGACGAAGGCCACCACCCCAGCGCGTCGTCGGACGCGCCGGTCTGCACCACCGACCCCTTCCTCAACCTCTTCACCATGGTCACGCGCGAGACCAACCAGGGCACGGTCCTCGGCGCCGACCAACGCCTCACCATCGAAGAAGCCGTGCACTGCGCCACCTGGTGCGGTGCCTACAGCACCTTCGCCGAAACCACCCGCGGCACGCTCGAACCCGGCATGGACGCCGACATCGCGGTCCTCTCGCAAGACATCTTCGGCTGCCCCCCCGAAGCCCTGCCCATCACCCGCGCCGACATCACGCTGCGCGGCGGCATCGCCATCCACGACCGCCACGGGGAATTCGCCTGATGCGCCGCTACGCCCTGCAACGCATCGCGCTCGCGCTCCCGGTTTTGTTCGGCGTCCTCCTCATCGGCTTCCTGCTGATGCAGGTGGTGCCGACCGACCCCGCCACCGTCCGCGCCGGCCCGCAAGCGACCCAAGAAGTCATTGCCGAAATCCGCGCCGAGCTTGGCCTGGATCGCCCGATCTGGGAACAATTCGCCCTCTACCTCTGGCGCCTGGCGCAGGGTGATCTCGGCGTCTCCATCATCAACAACGTGCCCGTCACGCAGGAGCTCTCCAACACCATCGGCCCCACAGTGGAGCTGATGTTCGCCTCCCTCATCTGGTCCATCCCGCTCGGCATTTTCCTGGGCACGATCGCTGCCTATTGGCGCGGCTCCTTGCTCGACCGCGGCATCATGGCGATCTCCGTCGCGGGCGTCTCGATCCCCGTCTTCTTCCTCGGCCTGGTCCTCATCTGGATCGTCGGATTCCAGTGGCAGCTTCTGCCCTTCACCGGCCGCGCCGGCCCGCTCTGGACTCTCGACGGCATCAAGGCCGTCATCCTCCCCGCCATCACCTTGGGCGGCGTCTTCGTTGGCCCCGTCGCGCGCATGACGCGCACCGCAGTCGTCGACACACTCTCCGCCGACCACGTCCGCACCGCGCGCGCCAAGGGCCTCACCGAACGCCTCGTCGTCCTGCGCCACGCGCTGCGCAACGCGCTCATCCCGGTGGTCACACTGATCGGCCTGCAAATCGGCTTCCTCCTCGGCGGCGCCGTTGTGACGGAAACCATCTTCTCCTGGCCCGGCGTCGGCCGCCTCGCCGTCGGCGCCATCACATCCTCCGATTTCCCGATGGCACAAGGCACCATCATCGTCCTCTCCGCCGGCTTCATCCTGATCAACCTGGTAGTGGACCTGCTCTACGCGGTGCTCGACCCTCGGGTCCGCCTGTCATGAGCACCACCACCACAGCCCCCACCCGCCCCAGCGCGCTGCGCATGATGCTGCGCGACATCGGCGCCGCTACCTCCCTCGGCTTCGTCACCCTGGTCCTTCTCGCCGCCATCTTCGCCCCCTGGCTCGCCCCGCGCGACCCCTTCGACACCAACCTCATGGCCATCATGCAGCCGCCCAATGCCGAGTACTGGTTCGGCACCGACGGCCAGGGCCGCGACATCTTCGCCCG
>JAAFHD010000034.1:5249-15944 GCA_013298245.1 Alphaproteobacteria bacterium | reverse complement strand
TTGTTATCGCCGTGATGTTTGGCCAGGATTTCGTCCATGATGATGCGCGCCCTTATGCTGACACTGCTGCTGGCTGGCCCCGCGCTGGCGCAGAAAGACACCTTCCGCGATGCCTCCGGCCGGATGACCGGCACGGCGGAACAGCAGGGTGATCGCACCACCTTTCGCGACAGCTCCGGCCGCATGACCGGCACCGCGGATCAGCAGAACGACCGCACCACTTTCCGCGATAGCTCCGGCCGCATGACTGGCACGGCCGAACGCCAGGGCGACCGCACCGTGCTGCGCGACAGCTCCGGCCGCATGACCGGCACGCGCGAGCAGCAGGGCGACCGCGTCACCATCCGCGACGCTTCGGGCCGCATGACTGGCTATGAGGAACGCAACGGCAGCCGCACCGTGATCCGCGATGCAAGTGGGCGGATGGTCGGTACACGGTGACTTGACACCCTGGCGGCTCTGCCCCCTCTAGCGGGCGGATTTCATCACCAGGACAGCTCATGCACGCCTACCGCACACACACTTGCGGCGCGCTCCGCGCCACTGACGCCGGCATCACGGCGCGCATTTCCGGCTGGGTGCATCGCAAGCGCGACCATGGTGGGTTGTTGTTCATCGACCTGCGGGACCATTACGGCATCACGCAATGTGTGGTGACGCCGTCTTCGCCGGTCTTCGCGGCGGCCGATGCGCTGCGCCCGGAAAGTGTGGTGACGCTGACCGGCGATGTCGTGGCGCGCGAGGGCGGCACGGTGAACGACAAGCTGCCAACCGGCGCGATCGAGATGCGCGTGCGCGAATTGGCCGTGCAGGGTGCCGCGGAAGTGCTGCCGATCCAAGTCGCGGGTGAACAGGAATTCCCTGAAGACCTTCGCCTGCGCTATCGCTTCCTGGACCTGCGCCGCGACAAACCACACCGCAACCTGATGCTGCGCAGCCAGGTGATCGCGTCCATCCGCCGCCGCATGATCGACCAGGGATTCACGGAGTTCCAGACGCCGATCTTGACTGCCAGCAGCCCCGAAGGTGCGCGCGACTTTCTGGTGCCGGCGCGTCTGCACCCCGGCAAGTTCTACGCGCTGCCGCAGGCGCCGCAGCAGTTCAAGCAGCTGGCGATGGTCGCGGGCTTCGATCGCTATTTCCAGATAGCACCTTGCTTCCGCGATGAAGCATCGCGCGCAGACCGTTCGCCCGGCGAATTCTACCAGCTTGATTTCGAGATGAGCTTCGTCACGCAGGAAGACGTCTTCGCGGCGATCGAGCCTGTGCTGGCTGGCGTGTTCGACGAATTCGCTGGCTGGACCGGCACCAAGCGCGCCGTGACACCCGCGCCATTCCCGCGCATTCCCTTCGACCAGGCGATGCTGGAATTCGGCTCGGACAAGCCCGATCTGCGCAACCCGCTGCGTATCGCCGACGTCACCGAACATTTCGCCGGCGGCAGTTTTTCGCTCTTCGCGTCCATCGCCGCCGGTGGTGGCGTGGTGCGCGCTATCCCAGCGCCAGGTGCGGCCACCCGCCCGCGCAGCTTCTTCGATGCGATGATCGAATTCGCCAAGGCCGAAGGTGCCAAGGGCCTCGGCTACATCACCTTCAAGGACGGCGCCGGCGACGGCCCGATTGCGAAAAACCTGGAACCCGCCCGCACCACGGCCATCCGCGACGCGATGGGCCTGAAGGATGGCGACGCCGTCTTCTTCGCCACCGGCAAGGCCGATGACGCCGCCAAGATCGCCGGCAAGGTCCGCGTGCGCACCGGCCAGGAACTCGGCCTCTACGAACAGGACGCCTATCGCTTCTGCTGGGTGACCGACTTCCCCATGTTCGAACTGAACGAGGAAACCGGCCAGGTCGATTTCAGCCACAACCCCTTCAGCATGCCGCAAGGCGGGCTGGAAGCGCTGGAAACCCAGGACCCGCTGACCATCAAGGCCTATCAGTACGACATCGTTTGCAACGGGATCGAGCTATCCTCCGGCGCCATCCGCAACCACCGGCCGGACATCATGATCAAGGCCTTCGGCATCGCCGGCTACGGCCCCGAAGTGGTCGAGGCGCGGTTCGGCGGCATGCTCAACGCCTTCCGCTACGGCGCGCCGCCGCATGGTGGTTCCGCGCCCGGCATTGACCGGATCGTGATGCTGCTGGCGGACGAGCCGAACATCCGCGAAGTGATCCTCTTCCCCATGAACCAGCAGGCGGAGGACCTGATGATGGGCGCCCCCGCGCCGGTCGATGCCGCACGCTTGAAGGAATTGTCCGTCAAGCTGGACCTGCCACCGCCGAAACCTGCTGCACCGCCGAAGAAGCCGGCGTAGTCTCTGCGGCATGAGACGTTTGTTCCTGGCGGCGTTGATCGCCGCACCTTTTGCCGCTCCCGCAACCCCCGTGCCTGGCGCTGAGGAGATGGCCGCGCACCGCGCCGCCTATCGCCTGACACTTGGCGCCACGCGCGACAATTCCGGCGTGCAGCGCGCCGAAGGTTTGATGGTCTTCGACGTGCAGGATGCTTGCGAGGGTTGGGCTACGCGCCAACGCTTCACGCTGGTCGTGCACGACCGCGACGGCAACCGGATCGAGACACAATCCGACTACTCGACATTCGAAACCAAGGATGGCCGCAGCCTGCGTTTTTCCCTGACGCAGATGACCGAAGGTGCCGTCACCAGCCGCATCAGCGGCGAGGCTACGATGGGTGATGATGGCGGCCGCGTGGTGTTCCAGGACCCTTCGCCGAACGAAATGCGCCTGGCCCCTGGCACATTGTTCCCCATGCTGCACACCATCCGCAGCATCGCCGCGGCGCGTGCCGGGCAGCGCATTCTGGTGGCGCCGCTGCTGGACGGTACGGATGAAGACGGGCCGCAGGACAGCACCACGATCATCATGGGTGGTTGGCAGAATCCAGCGCCGCACACGCGCTTTCCGGCGCTGTCGGAGTTGGGCTCGGCGCGCATGCGGATAGCGTTTTTTGAAGCAGGACAGTCGGGTGCCACGACGCCCAGCTACGAAGTATCGCTGCGCTATTTCGCCAATGGCGTGGCCGACGAACTGAAGATGGATTTCGGTGATTTCACTGTGGACGGCACGATGGTGGAATTGGCGCCAGTGCCGGGCGGTTGCTGACTATCCCGGCGCCCATCCAGGCGGCGCCAGTTCGAAGCCATCAAAGCTGAAGGCGGGCGAGACGGTGCAACCCACCAGCACCCAGCCGCCCATCGGTTCCGCCGCCTGCCACCAGCCCTTTGGCACCAGCGCAAACGGCATCGCGCCGGCCGCCAGGTCCATGCCCAACACGCGGTCTTCCGTCACGCGGCCATCTGGCGACAGCCGCAGCCGCAGCGGCGCGCCGGCATGCCAATGCCAGCACTCCGCCGCATCCACGCGGTGCCAGTGCGAGCATTCGTCAGCGCGCAAAAGATACAGGATCGCGGTGCCCGCGCCGCGCGTGCCATCGGCCGGCGCGTCGCGCCACAACTCGCGAAAATGGCCGCCCTCGGGATGCGGTTGCAGCCCGAGGCGCGCGATGATCGCGTCCGCGCTATCCAACCGGCATCGTCTCGGTGAAGGCGGGCAGCTTGTTCACGCCTTCGAACCAGGCCGCCAGCTTGGGGTAGGTCGCGCGCCAAGGCTCATGCGCGAAGCGGAAATCCAGGTAGCCCAGCGCGCAGCCGATGGTGGCGCCGGTGATGTCCATCGGCGCCGGCGGCATGGCCTCCAACAGGCCAAGCGAACGCGCGATCACAGCCTTGGTGCGGTCATCGAATTTCTGGCGTGCTTCATCCTGTGGCAGCTGCGAATTGCCGCGGCGCGCAACGGCCGCGTCCAGGATGCCGTCGGCGATCGCGTGGATTTGCAGCGCCGTCACGCGCGCCGCACCCGCGGCCGGGATCAGGCGCGGCGCATCACCCAGCGTGTCCAGGTATTCGCAGATCACCAGGCTGTCGATCAGCGCGGTGCCATCATCGCGAACCAGCGCCGGGATTTTCGACAGCGGGTTGGCGGCCAGCAATTCTGGTGGCGAGAGATGCGGATTGGCCGGCACCAGCTCGATGCGCGCATCCAGTCCGCGCAGCTTGGCGGCCACGCGCACCTTGCGCACGAAAGGGCTGGCGGGGCTGTGAAAAAGCTTCATGGCGTTCCTCGATTCCTCAACGAAAACTGTCTTTGGCCGCGCGGATTTCCGCGAGCCGCGCGACGCTGCCCGCACGTATGAAAGGGTTGGCAGCTTTTTCCTGCGCGATTGTCGTGGGCACTGTCGGCACGCCGACCACGCGTTGCGCGCGCACCTCATCCGCGCGCGCGATCAGCGCGGCGTTCTGAGGCTCCACCGTCAGCGCGAAGCGCGCATTGCTCTCGGTGTATTCATGGCCGCAGCAGACCAGTGTGGCATCGGGCAGCGCGGCCAGCGCGGCCAGGCTGCCGAACATCTCCGCCGCATCGCCTTCCAGCAGGCGGCCGCAGCCCAGGCTGAACAGCGTATCGCCACAAAACACATGGCTGGCGAAGGCGAAGGCGATGTGGCCGCGCGTGTGGCCAGGGGTGTCGATGATGCGCGCGTTCGCGCCACCCAGCAGGAAGTCATCGCCCGCGGAAAGCGCCGCATCCAGCGCCGGCAAGCGATGCGCATCGGCCGCCGCACCGGCGATC
The DNA here is from genome assembly GCA_013298245.1 of Alphaproteobacteria bacterium. Lineage (GTDB taxonomy): Bacteria > Pseudomonadota > Alphaproteobacteria > Acetobacterales > Acetobacteraceae > Rhodovarius. Next base: position 11,294 of record JAAFHD010000034.1, on the reverse strand, counting down.
TTCGCGCCGAATTCGCGCGCCACTTCGGCCACGCCAGCAATGTGATCGCCGTGGTGATGTGTCAGCAGAATCCAGTCCAGCCCGCTGCCTTCCTTGTGCACGAAATCCAGCACGGGTGCGGCTTCGCCGGGGTCGACCACGGCGCAGATGCCGGTCGAATCATCCCGCACCCACCAGGCGTAGTTGTCGGACAGGCACGGGATAGCTTTGACGGTGATGGTCATGGTGATCGTTCAAGCACGCGCGGGCGGTTCGCCCAAGGGGTTGGGCGGCGGCGCGGCGCCGGCACCGAAGGGCGGCGGGTTCAGGCGCATCAGCAGCCATGGGTTGGGCATCTGGCCGACCGGCACTTCGATCAGCAGCGGCGCGGCTGGGTTGGCGCAATGGCGCGCCAGCGTGTCGCGCAGCGCATCGGGCGTTTCGCAGCGCGCATGCTGCACACCGAAGGCCGCAGCCAGGTGCGCGTAGTGCGGGTTGGCCAGGTCGGTTTCATAGGACGCGCCGAACATGCGCTTCTGCAACAGCGCGACATTGCCGAACTGGCCATCATCGAACACCACGGTCGCGGTGTTCAGGCCATAGCGGCGCGCCGTCGCGAGCTCCTGCATCGCCCAGCCGAATCCGCCATCGCCGGTGATGGAGACGACCGCGCGATCCGGATTGCCGGCGGCCACACCCAACGCCGTTGGGAAACCATAGCCCAGCGTGCCCTGATAGCCCGGGCCCATGAACGCGCCCTCGGTCTCAACGGGCAGCGCAAAGCGCGCGACATAACCAACCTGTGTCAGTTCACCGACCAGGATCGCGTCCTTCGGCATGGCATCGCGCAGCGCGTTCACCCAGCCGATTTGCGGCGCGATCTGGTCCATCTGTGCGTTCGCCCAGTCGCGCACCTGGCGCACGATGTCCGCGCGGTTTGGTGGCGACAGCCCGGGCAGCGCGGCGGTGATCGCCTCGATGCCCAGGCGGCAGTCGGCCTGCACGGGCGCGTCGGCGTGGCGTGGTGGCGCCCAGGCTTCGGCCTCGGCGTTCACCCAGGCCCATTGGATACCGGGCGTCGGCCAGGCGGAGCCGCCGGTCATGCCGTCGACGAAGCGCGAGCCTGCAACCAGCACCGCATCCGCGTGTTGGAATAGCGCGCGGGCGGCCAGCGATGTGACCGCCAGCGGATGGCTGTCGGGGATGGCGCCACGGCCATTCTCGCCCATCACCACAGGGGCTTGCAATTTTTCTGCCAGCGCTTGTACGGCACGGCCGGCGCGGGCCGAAAGCACGCCACCACCAACATAGATGATCGGCAGTTTCGCGCGTGCCAACAACGCGGCGGCCGCGGCAACCTGCGTGCTGTCAGGGTAGAGGCGATTGTCCTCTCCCGCCGGCGGATCGATCAGCGTGATGTCCGCTTTGGCGGCCAGGATGTCGGGCGGGATTTCCAGCGCGACGGGGCGCGGCCGGCCCCCGGTGGCCTGGCGGAAGGCCTCGCGCACCAGAGCGGGGATTTGATCCGGCGCGGTCGCACGTCCGCGCCATTTGGTGACGGTGTCGAGGATGCCGGACTGGTTGTTGACCTCGTGCAGCATGCCCCAGCCCTTGCCGAGGCTGAAGGACGGGATGTCACCAACGATCGCCAGCACGGGCGAATTGCACGCATAAGCGGTGGACAGGCCGGCCATCGCGTTCAGCATCCCGGGGCCTGGCACGACCATGCACACGCCTACCTTGCCGGTGCTGCGCGCATAGCCATCGGCCATGTAGCTGGCGGCCTGTTCGTGGCGCGGCACGATGAAGCGGATGGTGTTCGCGACGCGGCGCAGCGCATCGGTTGCCCAATCCAACTGCACGCCGGGCAGGCCGAAAAGGTCGGTCACACCTTCCTTCAGCAACTGGCCAGCAAGGGCTTCGCCACCTGTCATTTCCGGCATGTCGGTTCCCTCCCATAGCGGCCTGGTGATCCGCGACTGCCGTCGCGGCCAGGACGCAGCTGCCGGACTGTCGCGGCCATTGTTGACAGCGTCAACCATTGGCGGAAGCTGCGGTGATGCGACCGCTTGATGGCATTCGAATCCTGGATTTGTCGCGCGTGCTGGCGTGCCCTTTCGCGACGATGATCCTGGCGGAACTGGGTGCTGAGGTCATCAAGGTGGAACAGCCCGGCGCGGGCGATGAAACGCGCGGCTTTGAGCCGTTCGCGGGCCATGGAGTCTCTGCCTATTTCATGGCGTGCAACCGCGCCAAGCGCAGCATCACAGTCAACCTGCGCAGTGCCGCGGGGCGCGAGATCGTGCGCGGCCTGGCTGCGCAGATGGACGCGGTGGTGGAGAATTTCCCGACCGGACAACTGGCGCGCCGCGGGTTGGGTGCCGCCGATTTGCGCGCGCTGAATCCGCGCCTCGTCGTGCTGTCCTGCACGGGCTTCGGGCAGACCGGGCCTTATGCGCAGCGCAAGGGCTACGACACCGTGTTCCAGGCGATGGCGGGTTGGTTGTCGCTAACCGGAGAACGTGGCGGCGGCCCAGTGAAACCGGGTCTGCCGGTGGCGGATTTGACCAGTGGGTTGTGGGCCGCGATCGCGTTGTTGTCGGCGCTGTTGGGGCGCGAGCGGGGTGGGGGTGGCGCGCATATCGACCTGTCGATGTTCGATGCGCAGGTGGCGTTGCTGACCATCGCGGCGGCGCGTTTTTTCGCGCTGGGCGAAGTGCCGCCGCGCTTGGGCACGGAGCATCCGGGAAGGGTGCCGAGCGCGTCGTTCAAGTGCCGCGACGGGCGGTATCTGCACATCACCGCGAGCGATCAGCATTGGGCGCCGTTATGCACCGCGCTGCGCCTGCCGGCCGCGCCGGAACTGGCGGACAACGCCGCGCGCGTGGCGGCGCGCGAGCAAGTGATGGCGATGATTCAAGGCGCGCTGGATGGCATGACGCGCGCCGAAGCGGTGGCCGCGCTGGACGCCGTAGATGTGCCCAATGGCCCTGTGCTGGCGCTGGATGAAGTGCTCGCCGACCCGCATGTCGCGGCGCGCGGGTCGGTCGCGAAATTCGCGCATCCGCTGCTGGGCGCCTTCCCCGCGCTGCGCAACCCGCTGCGCTTCGATGGCTGGGAGAATCCTTCGCTCGGCACACCGCCATTGCTGGGCGCGGATACGGATGCGCTGCTGCGCGACATGCTGGGCTATGACGCCGCGCGCATCGCAACGCTGCGCGAGGAGGGCGCGATTTGACTGAGCTTCTGTACGAACTGCGCGACCATGTCGCGACCTTCACGCTGAACCGGCCGGAGGCGCGCAACGCGCTGAACAATGCGCTGGCGACGGCGTTGCTAGCTGCGTGTCGGCGCGCGGTGGCCGAGGATGCGCGGCTTGTATTGGTGCGCGCCAATGGCCCGGTGTTCTGCGCCGGCGCGGATGTGAAGGAACGCGCCGGCATGGAGGAAGACGCCATCCGCGCGCGCCGCCTGCGCGGCTTCGCGGCCTATGATGCGCTGGAACATCTGCCGATGCCGACAGTCGCGGTGGTGACCGGTGCTGCCATCGGGTCGGGCGCGGAAATCGCTGCCTGTTGCGATTTCGTGGTGGCCACGGCGGCCGCGCAGTTCCGCACACCCGAAGCGCTGCGCGGCACGGTCGGCGCCACGCAGCGCCTGCCGCGCGCGATCGGCAAGCGGCTCGCGAAGGACCTGATGTTCACCGGCCGGGCGATGAGTGCTGCGGAAGCGCGCGGCATTGGTTTCGTCACGCGGCTGGTCGCGCCGGAGGCGCTGGAGGAGGAACTCGCCGCCATCGCGCGCGCTGTCACCGCCGCACCGCCTGGCGCGCTGCGCCTGGCGAAACGCTGCGTGGATGAGGGCGTCGAGATGCACCCACGCGGCGCGCTGGCCACGGAAATTCTCGCCATCGAGGAAAACCTCGTCGCCGGGGATTGGAAGGCCGGCATGCGATGAGCTTCCGCGTCGCCGACATGCTGGCCGCGCGCGTCGCGGCGCATCCGGATGCGGAGGCGGTGGTCGCGCCCGATGCGCGCTGGACGTGGCGCGAGCTTGACGCGCAAGTCGCGGCGCGCGCCGGCAGCATGGCTGCGATGGGCCTCAAGCGCGGCGATTTCATCGCCATCCTGCTGCCCAATGGTGCGGAATGGGTGGCGCTGTTCCTCGCCGCCGCGCGGTTGGGCTGCATCACCGTGCCGGTCAACACGCGCTTCAAGCCCGCCGAAATCGACGATGTGCTGACGCGCACCGACACGCGCGTTACCTTCACCACGCGGCATTTCCTGGGGCTGGATTTCCCGGCCATGCTGGGCGCCGCGCCGCACATCATCGTCGAAGACCAGGCCTGGCACGCGGCCCCCCTGCCACCACTGCCGGACGAGCACGACCCGCTGCTGATCCAGTTCACCAGCGGCACCACCAGCCGCCCCAAGGGCGTCGTGCTGACGCAGCACGCCATGCTTCGCAATGCCGCGTCGGTTGCCGGGCGCCTGCGCGCCACACCCGCGGATCGCTACCTCAACAACCGCCCTTTCTTCCATGTCGCCGGCACCACGCTGACGCTGCTGGTCTGCCTTTGCAGCGGCGCCACGCTCGTCACGCCCACGCATTTTTCCGCAGCAGAAGCCGCGCGCCTGCTGGCCGAGGAATGCTGCACGCTGTGCAGCGGCAACGACACCATCTTCCAGATGATCATGGACGAACCCAGCCTGGATCGCGCACGCTTGGCGCTGCGCGGCGGCTGGGCTGCGGCCGGCCCCGTCACCATGCGCCGCATCGCGCAAGAACTCGGCGCGCATGGCGTCTGCAACGCCTATGGCCTGTCCGAAGCCGCGCCCAATGTCGGTTTTTCCTTCCCCGACGACAGCCTCGATGACCGCGCCGATGGCTGGCTGCCCACGCATGACGGGCTGGAAGTGGCCATCTTCAATGACGACACGCGCGCCGCGCCCGACACGCAAGGCGAAATCCGCGTGCGCGGCTGGTCCCTGATGCAGGGCTACCTGAAGGACCCCGACAACACCGCCAAAACCATCACCCCCGATGGCTGGTTGCGCACCGGCGACCTCGGCGTGATGGACGCGCGCGGCCGCTTCCGCATGGTCGGCCGCTTGAAGGACGTGTTCCGCGTCGGCGGCGAAAACGTCGCCCCGGCGGAGGTCGAAGAAGCGCTGCAAGCCCACCCCGATGTCGCCGTCGCGCAGGTCGTCGGCGTGCCAGATGCGCGCCTGGGCGAAGTGCCCGCGGCCTTCGTGCGCCTGGCCGCCGGCGCCACCATCACGCCCGATGCGCTGCTCGCCTGGCTGCGCCCGCGCATCGCCGGTTTCCGCCTGCCGCGCCACCTTTGGTTCGTCGATGACTTCGAGGCGATCGGCATGACCGCCAGCGGAAAAGTGCAAAAGACGAAGCTGCGCGAGGAAGCGCAACAACGGTTGACGCGCCCGCCGCACGCATGAAACGCTCCCCGCACGGCCCCGCCAGATGGGCCGGCAGAAGGGAGATGTTCCGATGCGCGTCGCACGCCGCACGATCATGCTTGGCAGCCTGGCCGCCCCCGCCGCCATCGCGCAAACCTGGCAGCCCAGCAAGTCGCTGACCTACATCATCCCCGGCGCCGCTGGCAGCGTGCTGGACGTGGCCGCGCGCCTGATGGCGCAGAAGATGGGCGCCATGCTCGGCCAGAACGTGGTGGTCGATAATCGCCCCGGCGCCGGCGGCATCGTGGGCGGCGAGGCCACTTTGCGCGCCGGCGCCGATGGCTACACCTTCTACAACGGCAATATCGCCACCTTTGCCATCGCGCCCTTCATCCTGCGCCACAACCGTTGGGATGCACGGCGCGATTTCCTGCCCGTGCATGGCGTGGGTGCGGCGCCCAACCTCATCGTCGGCGGGCCGCACACGCCCTGGACGCACATTCGCGAATTGGTGCCCTTCGCGCGCGCCAATCCCGGCCGCGTCACCTTCGCCGCCACCACCGGCGGCGCGCAGCATCTGGCCGCCGGGCTGTTCATGCGCGCGACCGGCGTGGAGATGACGCATATCCCCTACCAGAACACCGTGCAG
>JAAFHD010000034.1:0-5239 GCA_013298245.1 Alphaproteobacteria bacterium | reverse complement strand
GGCCTGACCGACATCGCCGGCGGCCGCGTGGACATGATGTTCGACTATGCGCTGTCGGCGCTGCCCTTCGTGCGCGATGGGCGGCTGCGGGGCCTGGGTTTCAACGCGCCGCAGCGCGTCGCCGTCGCGCGCGACCTGCCGACACTGGAAGATGAAGGCGTGCAGGGCGCGAACCTGCTGGGCTGGTCCGGTATCTATGTGCCGACGGGCACGCCCGCGCCGGCCGTCGCACGCCTGGCGGAAGTGACGCGCGCGGCGCTGCGCGACCCCGATGTGGTGCGCCTGTTCGACAGCACCGGCACCATCCTGCTGGACAGCACCGATGGCCGCGCATTGGCCAGCATGCTGGATGAGGAATTGCTGCGGATGGAGCCGCTGATCGCCTCGCTGGGCATAGGGCGCGGTTAAGGGATCAGCACCGTGCTGCCGGTGGTCTTGCGGGCTTCCAGCGCGATATGCGCCTGGCCCGCATCCTTCAGCGCATAGCGCTGGTTGACGTTGATCTTGACCTTGCCGGACTTCACCACCTCGAACAGTGAATTGGCGCAGGCGACCAGGTCTTCGCGCGCGGTGGTGTAGGTGCCCAGCGTGGGGCGGCACACATACAGGCTGCCCTTGGCGGCCAGGATGCCGAGGTCGAAGCCCGTGACCGGCCCCGAGGCATTGCCGTAGCTGACCATGACGCCGCGCGGCGCCAGGCAGTCCAGGCTGGCCATGAAGGTGTCCTTGCCCACGCTGTCGTAGACCACAGGCACGCCGGCGCCGCCGGTGATGCGCTTGACCGCCGCCGGCAGGTCTTCGCTGGTCAGCACCACATGGTCGGCGCCATGCGCCTTCGCCAGCGCGGCCTTTTCCGGCGTGGAGACAGTGCCGATCACCGTGCAGCCCAGCGCCTTGGCCCATTGCACCAGGATCAGCCCCACGCCACCCGCCGCAGCATGCACCACGATGGTCTGGCCAGGCTTCACCGGATAGGTGGAGTGCAGCAGGTACTGTGCCGTCATGCCTTGCAGCATCATCGCGGCCGCGGTTTCGCTGGAGATTCCGTCCGGCACCACGACCACGCGGTCGGCCTTGTTCACGCGGCTCTGCGCATAGGCGCCCATCGGGCCTGAGGCATAGGCGACGCGGTCACCGATTTTGATGTCGGTGACGCCCTCGCCGATGGCGTCCACGAGGCCCGCACCTTCCATACCAATGGTGAAGGGCATGGTCGGCGCCTTGTAGAGGCCGGTGCGGAAATAGACGTCGATGTAGTTCAGACCCACCGCTTCCTGGCGGATGCGGACTTCGCCGGCCTTGGGCTCGGGGCGCGGCACTTCCTCCCAGAGTAGCTTCTCGGGGCCGCCATGTTCATGGACGCGGATGGCATGGGTCATGTGAAAAGGTTCCGGCTCTCGAGGGCTAGAAGAAAGCGCTTGGTATCAGGCCCGCCCGCGCCCGAATAGCCGCCCAGCGCACCGCTGGCGCCGACCACGCGGTGGCAGGGGATGATGATGGGGATGGGGTTGCGGCCATTGGCCTGGCCGATGGCGCGGGAGCCGGAGGCGAGGGTGCGCGCGAGGTCGCCATAGGTGCGGGTTTCGCCGTGGGGGATGGTGGTCAGCGCCTGCCAGACGCGCTGTTGGAAGGGTGTGCCGGGTGGGGCGAGGGGGAGGTCGAAGGCCGTGCGCTTGCCGTCGAAATAGTCCTGGAGTTGGGCGCGGGCGGCCGTCAGCAGCGAGGTGGGCGTCTGGTCAGGGACGCGGCCCCAGTCGAGGGAGACGAGGGCGCCTTCGTCCTCGGAGAGGGTGAGGTCGCCGAGGGGGGTGAGAAGGGAGAGTTGGGGCATGGGTTCCCGGGGGGTGTTCAAGCCGGCAAGCGGCACGCATATCCCTGGCATGAGCCAGGATCCGCCCCCCTTCTACACCGCCCACCTGTTCATGTGCACCAACCGCAGGCCGGACGGGCACAAGCGCGGCAGCTGCGCCGAACGCGGCAGCGAGCCGCTGCGCGACTACATGAAGGCGCGCGCGAAGGAGCTGGGCATTCCGAATATCCGCGTGAATACAGCCGGTTGCCTGGAGCGTTGTGAATTTGGGCCTGCGCTGGTGATCTACCCGGAGGGGGTCTGGTACCGGCCGACGACGCCCGCGGATATCGACGAAATCCTGGCGGTGCATGTGCAGGGCGGCGGGCGCGTGACGCGCCTGATGCTGACGGAGAAGGATGTCGTCTGACAGCATTTTCGCCCTCGCCTCCGGCGCGGGGCGCGCGGCGGTTGCGCTGATGCGGCTTTCGGGGCCGGGTGCGGGGCCGGCGCTGGATGCGCTGTGCGGGCGGCCTGCGCCGCGGCACGCCAGCCTGCGGCGGTTGCGGCATGCGGGCGAGGTGCTGGATGAGGCGCTGGTGCTGTGGTTCCCGGGGCCTGGTTCCTACACCGGAGAGGACAGCGCGGAACTGCACTTGCATGGCGGACCTGCGGTGGTGGCGGCGGTGGCGGATGCGTTAGTGGCGCTTGGGCTGCGCCCGGCGGAACCGGGCGAATTCACCCGCCGCGCCTTTGCCCATGGCCGACTGGACCTGACCGCGGCGGAGGGCATTGCCGACCTGATCGCGGCGGAGACCGAGGCGCAGCGGCGCCAGGCCCTTCGCCAGGCCGGCGGCGCGCTGGCCGCGCGTGCGCTGGCCTGGACCGAGCGCGCCACGCGGCTGCTGGCCCGGCAGGAGGCGTTCATCGAGTTCGAGGATGAGGATTTGCCGGCCGGGTTGGATGGGGCCGTGGCAGCCGAAGCCGCGGTGTTGCGTACCGAATTGGCGGCCGAGATCGTCGGCGGGGCGCGGGCGGAGGCGCTGCGTGAAGGCGTTCGCGTAGCGATTCTGGGCGCGCCGAATGCGGGCAAGTCGTCCCTGCTGAACGCCCTGGCCGGGCGGGATGCGGCGATCGTGTCCCCCCAGGCCGGCACCACGCGCGATGTGGTGGAGGCGCGGATCGTGTTGGCCGGCGTGCCCGTGGTGCTGGCCGACACGGCGGGGCTGCGCGACGCCGCCGACATGATTGAGGCCGAAGGCATCCGCCGCGCCCGCGCTCAGGCGGCGATGGCCGAGATCACGCTGGCGGTCTTCGCCGCCGATGCAGCACCCGATGCCGAAACCCTGGCGTTGGACGCGATCCGCGTGGTGAACAAGGTGGATTTGGCGCCCGCGCCGCTGGACGGGTTGGCGGTTTCGGCACGCACCGGCGCGGGTATCGGTACGTTGCGGACCGCGCTGGAAACCGCGGTGCGCGCGCGCGCCGGCTTGGCCGACCAGGCCAGCCTGACCCGTCCGCGCCATCGCGCCGCGCTGGCCGATGCAGTGGCAGCGCTTGACCTGCTGCCCGAGGCGCACTTGCCGGAGTTGCGCGCCGAAGCCCTACGCGGCGCGGTTTCGGCCCTGGGCCGCCTGACCGGCCGGGTCGGCGTGGAGGCAGTGCTGGACCTGGTGTTTTCCGAGTTCTGCATTGGCAAATAGGGCGCTATACGCCCGGCATGGTTAACGATTTCGATGTGGTGGTGGTGGGCGGCGGCCATGCCGGCTGCGAGGCGGCAGCGGCGGCCGCGCGGTGCGGCGCGCGCACGCTGCTGCTGACGCACAAACTCGACACCATTGGCGAGATGTCCTGCAACCCGGCCATCGGCGGCATCGGCAAGGGCCACCTGGTCCGGGAGGTGGACGCGCTAGACGGCATCATGGGTCGCGCCGCAGACGCCGCGGGCATCCACTTCAAGCTGCTGAACCGCAGCAAAGGGCCGGCGGTGCGTGGGCCTCGGGCGCAGGCGGACCGGAAGCTTTACCGGGAAGCGGTGCAACGCTTGCTGGCGGAAACGCCTGGGTTGGTGGTGCGCGCCGATGCGGCGGAGGGGCTGCTGCGGGAAGGCGCGCGGGTGGCCGGCGTGGTCGGCGCCTCGGGCGCGGAATACCGGGCTGGGGCTGTCATCATCACGACCGGCACCTTCCTGCGCGGCATGATCCATATTGGGCATGAGCGCCGGCCGGCTGGCCGGGTGGGGGATGCACCGGCGGTGGGTTTGGCGTTGGCGCTGGAAAGCCTCGGCCTGCCGATGGCGCGGCTGAAGACCGGCACGCCGCCACGGCTGGACGGACGGACGATCGACTGGGCCGCGCTGGACATGCAGCCGGGCGATGAGACGCCCGAGCCGCTGTCCTGGATGACGACGCGCATCACCAACCGCCAGGTGCAATGCGGCATCACCTGGACCACCGGCGCCATGCACGACCTGATCCGCGCGAACCTGGAAGGCAGCGCGGTCTATGGCGGGCGCATCCAGGGCGTCGGGCCGCGCTATTGCCCGAGCATCGAGGACAAGGTGGTGCGCTTCGCGGACAAGGAACGCCATCAGGTGTTCCTGGAACCGGAAGGCCTGGACGACCCGACCGTGTACCCGAACGGCATTTCGACCAGCCTGCCGGAGGCGGTGCAGGCGGCCATGGTGGCGAGCATGCCGGGGCTGGAACGCGCGGTGATCCTGCGGCCTGGCTACGCGATCGAATACGACCATGTGGACCCGCGCGCGCTGCGCCCGACCCTGGAATGCCGGGCCTGGCCGGGCCTGTTCCTGGCTGGCCAGATCAACGGTACCACAGGCTACGAGGAAGCCGCTGCCCAGGGCATGATGGCGGCGCTGAACGCCGTGCAGCGCGCGGCGGGTGTTGAGCCGGACCGGGTGTTGCGGCGGGACGAGGCCTATGCCGGGGTCATGCTGGATGACCTGACGCTTCAGGGCGTGTCCGAGCCTTACCGCATGCTGACGGCGCGCAGCGAATACCGACTGCGGCTGCGGGCCGACAATGCCGGCGCGCGGCTGACGGAGAAGGGTATCGGCTGGGGCTGCGTGGGTGGGGAGCGTGCGAGCGCCTGGCGCGCGCATGCGGCGGCGGTGGATGCGGCGCTGGCCCGGGCGCGGGCCGAAGGCGCGCACCCGGCGCAGTATCGCGCGGCCGGCGCACCTGTGAACCAGGATGGGCGCTGGCGGTCGCTGATGGATGTGCTGGCGTTGCCGGCCATGCCACCCGCCGTGGCCGAGGCGATGTTTCCCTGGCTGCGGGAGTTGGCGCCGCGTGTGCGGGATGCGCTGGAGACCGAGGCCCTATACGGCCCATATCTGGCGCGCCAGGACGCGGAGATCGCCCTACTGGCACGGGAGGAGGCATTGGCCATTCCTGATGCGGTGGACTTCGCCGTGGTGGCCGGGTTGTC
>JAAFHD010000339.1 GCA_013298245.1 Alphaproteobacteria bacterium | reverse complement strand
CTTCGCACCCATGTTCAGGTAGAAGGACGCGAATTCGGAGCCGATCGCGCCCGAGCCCACCACGATCAGCGATTTCGGCATCGCGGTCGGCACCATGGCTTCCTTGTAGGACCAGATCAGCTTGCCGTCCGGCTCCATCCCCGGCAGCACGCGGGCGCGCGCACCGGTCGCCAGGATGATGTTTTTCGCCCCGATTTCGGTGGTCTTGCCGCCGGCGGTCACCGCGATCTTGCCAGGCCCAGCGAGCGCGCCATGACCGTCAAACACGGTCACCTTGTTCTTCTTCAGCAGGTGTTTCACGCCGCCCGACAACTGCCCCGCCACGCCGCGCGAGCGCTTGATCACCTTGTCGAAATCGAAGCGGATATTGTCCGCCGCGAAGCCATAGGCATCCAGGCTGTGCAGCAAATGGTTGATCTCGGAGGCCCGCAGCAACGCCTTGGTCGGGATGCAGCCCCAGTTCAGGCAGATGCCGCCCAGATGTTCGCGTTCGACCAGGGCGGTCTTCATCTTCAGCTGGGCTGCGCGGATGGCGGCGACATAGCCGCCGGGGCCACCGCCCACCACCACCAGGTCGAAATTGTCGGACACGAGAACCTCCGGGATGGGTGTTATGCGGATTTCGGCAGCGCGCTGTTGCCGGGGAAGCGGCAGCTGACCAGGTTGCGCGGATCGGCTTCGTCCGACATCCAGGTCTTGCCCGTGACGCTATCGAAGACGATGACGCCGACGCCGCCCGCCCGCGGGAAGGTGGTCATGCTGTAGCGGTTCAGCAGTTTGGTGACGCGATCGGCGTTCAGGAATTCCGTTGTGCCTTCGATGCTGTCAGTCGCCATTCTAGGCTCTCCTGTGTGATGTGATGCGGGCGAATGAACGCCATGTGGGCAGGCCGCGCAATGCCGTCATCACGCTGTAGCGAGCGCTTGCAGCGCCGCACCTTCCAGGCGCTGGTCGGTCCAGCCTTCGCGCGGCGCGGCGCCGATGGCGCGATACACCGCAATCGCAGTCTGGTTCCAATCCAGCACGTTCCATTCCAGCGCGGCGTGGTTGCCGGCGATGGTGATGCGCGCCATTTCGCGCAGCAGCGCGCGGCCGATGCCCTGGCCGCGATGGGTGGGGAGGACGAAGAGGTCCTCCAGCCACAGGCCGCTGCGGCCGGCGAAGGTCAGCGCGGTGCGGTAGTAGAGCGCCAGGCCGACGGGCGCGCCGGCCTGTTCCGCGATCAGGGCGTGGGCGGTGCCATCGGCGAGGATGGTGCGGATGCCGTCCTCGTTGGCGTGGAATTCGCCGAGCAGGCGTTCGTATTCGGCAAGCCCACGGATGAGCGCGAAGACGGCAGGCGCGTCATCCGTTGTCGCCTGCCTGATCATCACAGCATCAGGCTCAGCGGGTCTTCCACGATGCGCCTGAACTCCGCCATCCATTCCGCGGCGAGCGAGCCATCGACGACGCGATGATCCACGCTCAACTGGCAAGTCATCACCGTCGCCACCGCCAGCGCGCCGTTCTTCACCACAGGCCGCTGCTCACCCGCGCCCACGGCCAAAATCCCAGCCTGCGGCGGGTTGATGATCGCCGCGAAATGCTTGACCCCATACATCCCCATATTGGAAATGCTGAAGCAGCCGCCCTGGAATTCCTCAGGCTTCAGCTTGCCGGATTTGGCGCGCGCGCCGAGGTCCTTCATCTCGTTGGAAATCGCCGCCAGGCCCTTGGTATCCGCGCCCTTCACGATCGGCGTGATCAACCCATCAGGGATCGCGACGGCGACCGAGATGTCGATATTGTCGTGGTGAAGAATGGCCTCCTCGGTCCAGGACGCGGCAACACCCGGCACGCGCCGCAGCGTCACCGCGGCCGCCTTAATCACCAGGTCATTGACCGAAAGCTTGTAGGCGCCAGCGCCATCCTTCGGCGCGCGCGCATTCAGCTTGGCGCGCAAGTCCAGCAGCGCGTCCAGCTCGATATCCATCGCCACGTAGAAATGCGGGATGGTGGCTTTGCTCTCCGAAAGCCGCCGCGCGATCACCTTGCGCATGGACGAATTCGGCACCGCCGTCACACCAGCGCTGGGCGCGGGCGTGGCCGCCACCGGCTTCGGCGCAGGTGCCGCCACGGGTGCGGGCGCCGCTGCCGGCTTGGCCAGCGCAGCCTCCACATCCGCCTTCACAACGCGCCCATTCGGCCCAGTGCCGGCCACGCGCGATAGGTCCAACCCAGCCTGCGCCGCCATGCGCTTGGCCAGCGGCGAGGCCAGCACGCGATCACCGCCCGACACCACCACCGGCACCGCCACAGGCGCGGCTACGGGCGCCGCCACCGGCGCAGATGCCGCCACCGCAACCGGCTTCGGCGCAGGCGCGGCCCCAACCGCCTCACCCGGCTCCACCAGCACCGCGATCACCTCATTCACCTTCACATTCTGCGTGCCGGCCGCCACCACGATCTTGCCCAGCACGCCCTCATCCACCGCCTCGACTTCCATCGTCGCCTTGTCGGTCTCGATCTCGGCGATCACATCGCCCGCGCGCACCTTGTCGCCTTCGTTCTTCAGCCAGCGCGCCAGGTTGCCCTCCGTCATGGTGGGGCTGAGCGCGGGCATCAGGATGTTCGTGGCCATGGTAGCACTCCTTACTTGTAGGTGACGCGGCGGGCCGCGTTCACGATGTCATCCACGGTCGGCAATGCGAGCTTTTCCAGGTTCGCGGCATAGGGCATCGGCACATCCTTGCCGTGCACGCGCACAGGCGGTGCGTCGAGTTCATCGAAGGCCGCCTCGATCACCTGCATCGCCACTTCCGCGCCGATGCCGGCATAGGGCCAGCCCTCTTCCACCGTCACCAGGCGGTGCGTCTTGGAGACCGATGCCGCGATGGTCGCGACATCCAGCGGGCGGATGGTGCGCAGGTTCACCACCTCCGCGCTGATGCCCATGGCGGCCAGCTGTTCCGCCGCCTGCATGGCCCAACCGACGGCGATGGAAAACGCCACGATGGTCACATCCGTGCCCGCGCGTTCCACCTTGGCCTGGCCGATCGGCAGCACGAAATCCTCATCCGCCGGCAGCTCGAAGGACTGGCCGTAGAGGATCTCGTTTTCCAGGAAAATGACCGGGTTCGGGTCGCGAATGGCGGCGCGCAACAACCCCTTCGCATCCGCCGCATTCCAGGGCGACACCACCTTCAACCCCGGGCAATGCGCATACCACGACGCGTAGCATTGCGAGTGCTGTGCCGCGACCCGCGCCGCAGCACCATTCGGCCCGCGGAACACGATCGGGCAGCCCAGCTGACCGCCCGACATATACAGCGTCTTCGCCGCCGAATTGATGATCTGGTCGATCGCCTGCATCGAGAAGTTGAAGGTCATGAACTCGACAATCGGCTTCAGCCCGGTGAAGGCCGCGCCCACCGCCATGCCGGTAAAACCGTGCTCGGTGATCGGCGTGTCGATCACGCGCTTCGGCCCGAATTCATCCAGCAGGCCTTGCGAAATCTTGTAGGCGCCCTGGTACTGCCCGACCTCCTCGCCCATCAAAAACACGTCGCGGTCGGCGCGCATTTCAACGGCCATCGCTTCGCGCAGCGCCTCGCGCACGGTCATGGTTTTCATGGTGCCCCATTCCTTCTCGGGCAGCGCGGCCGGGGCCGCGATCACAACAGGCGCGGCCACCGGTGCCGCCACCGGCGCAGGCGCCGGCGCGGGTTTCGCACCTGCCCCACCATCCAGCTCCGCGATCACCGAATTCACCGCGACATTCTCCGTGCCCTCGGCCACCAGAATGCGCGTCAGCTTGCCCTCATCGACGGCTTCCACTTCCATGGTCGCCTTGTCCGTCTCGATCTCGGCGATCACATCGCCCGAGCGGATCGCATCGCCCTCGCGCTTCAACCAGCGCGCCAGCTTGCCCTCGGTCATCGTCGGCGAGAGCGCCGGCATCAGGATTTCAACGCCCATCGCTCAGCGCTCCACCAAAATATCGGTCCAGAGCTCAGACACATCCGGCTCCGGCGAGCTCTGCGCGAAATCCGCGCTGTCCTGCACGATGACCTTCACCTCGTCATCGATCTTCTTCAGCGCCGCTTCCGTCACACCTTCTTCCAGCAGCAGGTGGCGCAGATTGTCGATGCAGTCGCGCTGCTCGCGCATCTTCTGCACCTCCTCGCGCGTGCGGTATTTCGCCGGGTCGGACATGGAATGCCCGCGGTAGCGATAGGTCTGCATCTCCAGCAGATACGCA
>JAAFHD010000338.1 GCA_013298245.1 Alphaproteobacteria bacterium | reverse complement strand
GGGCGGCGGCGGCGGCGCGGGCGGCGGCACGTATGGTGCGAGCGTGCTGGGCGGGATGAAATCCGGCGCGCCCTCGGTTGTCGCGGCGGTGGCCGGCGGCGTCCAGGCTGGCGGCGTATACGTGCCGCCATCATTGAACGCGGATTTCAACGTGCCATCCGCATCCACCGTCTTCTCGATCGTGGACTTGATATCGAAGCTTCGAATCTCGTTGATGGTGTTCTTCACATCCTGGATCTGGTCCCGGACGTCCTGCAGGTTCGCTTCCTTCACCAGCTCATCGGCCTGGGCCTGGAAGCTGCGAAACGCCTCTTTCGCCTTGCCGATGCCGCGGGCAATGCCCTTCAACGTCTCAGGCAGCTGCTTTGGCCCGATGACCAGCAGCGCCACGACGGCGATCAACAGGATTTCTGACCATGCCAGGTCGAACATCCGCACCTCTATCGGGCCGGCCTTCCCCGGCGCGGCAATTGATGGCTGTCGATAGCAGCCGGAGACTTATCTAGGAAGCCAGGGCCATCACGTCATCGGCCTCTGGTGGAAAGACGAAGGCGCGTTCGGGGTCGGCGGCCAGGCACACCATGTCCCCGCGGGCCAGCCGCACGCCAGGCGGCAGGCGGGCATGGACGTGCAGCACATCGCCCGCGCCATCGGGCAGCGCCATATGCGCCATGGTGGTCGCACCCAGCAGCCGGCAGGCCTCGACCTCGGCGGCCGGGTAGCCCGCGGAGCCAGGGGGCAGCAGGCGCAGGCCCTCGGGGCGCAGCAGCACGCGGGCGGGGCCGTCGGGCAGGGCTGCCGGCAGGGTGCCCAGCGCGGTATGCGCCACGCCGGCGGCCACGCGCGCGGGCAATTCATTCACCTCGCCCAGAAACCGCGCCACAAAAGGGTTTGCCGGGCGCAGATACAGCTGTTCCGGCGTGCCCAACTGTTCCACCCGCCCCTCGCGCATCAACGCGATGCGGTCGGCCATGAACATCGCTTCTTCGGCATCATGCGTCACGATCAGCGCGGGGATGCCGGCTTCCTGCAACACATGCAGCGTATCGTCGCGCACCTGTTCACGCAGGCGCGCGTCCAGGCTGGCGAAGGCCTCATCCAGCAGCAGCGCGCGCGGGCGAGGGGCTAGCGCACGCGCCAAGGCCACGCGCTGCTGCTGCCCGCCCGAAAGCTGGTGCGGCCAGGCGGCGCGCTTGTCCCACAGGCGCACCCGGCCCAGCGCTTCGGCTACGCGGGATTCGCGTTCCGCGCGGCCCAGACGCGAGAGCCCAAAACCCACATTTTCCGCCACCGTCAGATGCGGGAACAGCGCGTAGTCCTGAAAAACAAAACCCACCTGGCGGTCCTCGGGCGGCACATCGCGCCCCGGTTCGGCCAGCACCTGGCCCTCCAGCGCAATGCGCCCCTGCTGCACATGCTCAAGCCCCGCGACCAGGCGCAGCAGCGTGGTCTTGCCATCACCGGACGGCCCCAGCAGGCACAGGATTTCCCCGCGTGGCACATCCAGCGAAACGCCGTTCAGCACGCGCTTGGCCCCGAAGGCGTGGTGCAGGTTGGACAGGGTCAGCGGCATGGCACCCTTGTGGCGCGGCGCGCAGCGTTTGTCAGCCGCGCAACCAGCCCAAGGCCACCATCACCGCCTGCTTGCGCTCCAGGCTGAGTTTTTCCGCCGCCAGCGCATGCGCCCCAAGTCGCGACCATATCTCCGCCCATTCCCCAGGCGCGCGGCGCGCAACCCAGGCCGGCGCCGGCTCCGCGCGCAGCCCCGCCGCCAGCGCGGCACGCAGTAGCGCGAAGAAGGTGATCATCGGCCCCACTTCCCGCCCCGCCACGCGCTCGGCCAGCGCGGTCGCGCGCTTGCCCGACACACCTGCCAGCGCTTCCTCCGCCAGCCGCGCCATTTCCAACCCCTCGCCGGCGGCCAATTGCAGCGCCCGGCCCGGCGCGCCCGCGCCAATGCGCGCCAACGCCGCGCGGTCGTCGGCGCCCATGTCGGGCAGTTGCGCGGCCAGCACGCGGTCCATGTCAGTCGGCGAAAGCGGCGCCAATTCCAGCCGCCGCACCCGGCTCATGATGGTGGGCAGCAGCCGGCCGGGGGCGGCGCAGGCCATCAGCAGCACAGCGCGCGCCGGCGGTTCTTCCAGCGTCTTCAGGATGGCGTTCTGGCCGGCGGCGTCCATCGATTCCGGCTCATCCAGCACGACCACGCGGTAGCCGCCCTCGGCCGGGGTCAGCGCCATGAAGCCCTTCACCTGGCGCACGGCATCGACGCGGATCATCACGCGCTTGCCCTCGCCGCTGTCGGGTGACAGCGCCAGCAGGTCGGCATGCGCGCCGGCGGCGACGCGGCGGAACACGGCATGGTCTGTCGGCAGCGCCAACCCGGCGCCATCGGGCTGCCCGGCCAGCAGCCAGCGCGCGAAACGATAGGCCAGCGTCGCCTTGCCGATGCCCGCCGCCCCGGTGATCAGCCAGGCATGGTGCAGCCGGCCGGCGCGTGCGGATTCGGCCAGCATGGCCTCGGCATTCGCGTGGCCCAGCAGGGAGGGGTTTTCGCGGGGGTGCATCACAACGCCGACAAGATCGCGGCGGTCACGTCATCCAGCGGCAACGACGCATCGACAACCCGAAACCGCGCCGGCTCGCGCGTCGCCAACCCATGAAACGCATCGCGCACCCGCGCGTGGAAATCGCGCCCCAGCGCCTCATAACGATTGGTCTCACCCCGCGCCGCCGCGCGCGCCAACCCCACCTCCACCGGCAGGTCCAGCAGGAAGGTTCGCGCAGGCCACACGCCCCCCAACGTCCCATCCACCAGCGCCCGCCACAGCGCGGCATCCCCGCCCTGCC
The DNA here is from genome assembly GCA_013298245.1 of Alphaproteobacteria bacterium. Lineage (GTDB taxonomy): Bacteria > Pseudomonadota > Alphaproteobacteria > Acetobacterales > Acetobacteraceae > Rhodovarius. The sequence goes on along the minus strand of JAAFHD010000338.1, from coordinate 1,416 downwards.
CGCCCACCTGGTAGGCATAGGTGCTGTCCGCGAAGCGGTCGCACACCACGGCCGCACCGGCGGCCAGCGCGGGCGCGATGCTCCGCGCCACATGTTCCCGCCGCGCCGCGAAGTGCAGCAGCATCTCCGCCCGCGGGTCCCACCCGCGCGACAGCAGCAAGGCGCGCGTCGCCTCCGCCCCCGGCGAACCACCTGGCTCGCGCGTCAACAGCACAGCACCACGCTGCGCCAGATGCGCCGCCAACCGCCGCGCCTGGGTGGATTTGCCCGCCCCCTCGCCGCCTTCCAGCGTGATGAACATCACCCCCCGCCGAACATGCGTGACAGCACCGCAGGGATGCGCGGGATGAAGCCCAGCGCCTCCACATCCGCACCCGCGTAGAGCGGGAACTGCGCTGCCTGGATGCCGCGGCCGGATATCTCGATGCGGCCGATCTCCTGGCCCGTCATCACCGGTGCCGGCAGCGGCGCATCATAGCGCAGGCGGGCCTGCATGGTCTCGCGCCAGATGCGCGGCAGCGTCACCACCACATCGCGCCCACCCACCAGCGGCACGGTGGGGCGCACACCCAGATGCACCGGCACCTGCTCGATCGTGTCGGCGGCGCGGAACAGCACGACGTTTTCGAAGTTGGAAAAACCCCAATCCAGCAGGCGCACGCTTTCATCGGCGCGCGCATTCAGGCTGGGCAGGCCGTTCAGCACCATGATGAGGCGCCGCTGCCCCTGCCGCGCGGTGCCGGTCAGGCCGAAACCCGCTTCATCCGTGTGCCCGGTCTTCAGCCCGTCAGCGCCGGGGAAGCGGCCCAGCAGCGGGTTGCGGTTGTCCTGGCTGACATTGTTCCAGCGGAAGCTGCGTTCGGCGTAATACCGGTAGTATTCCGGGAAATCCGTGATGATGCGCCGGGCCAGGCGCGCCAGGTCCCGACACGTCATGCGCTGAGCCGGGTCCGGCAGGCCGGATGAATTGCGGAACTGGCTGTTCGCCAGGCCGATGCGGCGCGCCGACTGGTTCATCAATTCCGCGAAGGCGGATTCGCTGCCGGCAATGCCCTCGGCCAAGGTCACGCAGGCGTCATTGCCGGACTGCACGATCACCCCGCGCATCAGGTCCTCGACCGAGACCTGCGTGCCGGCTTCGAGGAACATGCGTGACCCGATCGCGGCACGCGCCGTCTGGCTGACGGTCATGGTCTGCGCCAGCGTGATGCGTGCTGCGCGCAGCTGCTCGAACACCACATACATCGTCATCAGCTTGGACATGGAGGATGGCGGCATCCGCTCATCCGCGTTCTTTTCCAGGATGGTGGCGTCGGTTTCGAAATCGATGATCAGCGCCTGGCGGGCCTGGGTATCCACCGGCCCGATGGGCGATTGCGCGGGTGCCGAAGCAGGCCGCGCGGGTGGCCGCGGCGC
>JAAFHD010000337.1 GCA_013298245.1 Alphaproteobacteria bacterium | reverse complement strand
CCCAGGCCTGAGGACAAAGCCCAATGGCCAAGACCCGCGAACCCCAAGAAGACGTCATCAACGACAAGGCCATGCCGTTGATGGAGCACATGATGGAGCTCCGGAATCGCGTCATCACCTGCGTGGTGACGTTCATCCTGATGTTCATGGTGTGCTATTATTTTTCGGGGCAGATTTATGCGTTTCTGGCGCAGCCGTTGGCGGATATCCTGGCAGCGCAGGCCGGCACCGGTGCTGACCGGCGCATGATCTTCACGCAGTTGTACGAAGCCTTCTTCACCTATTTGAAGGTGGCGTTCTTCGGCGCGGTGTTCTTCAGCTTCCCCATCTGGTCGACGCAGATCTGGCTGTTCGTGGCACCTGGCCTGTACCGGTCTGAGAAGCGCGCCATCCGGCCCTTCCTGATCGCCGCCCCCATCCTGTTCATCGCCGGTGCGGCGCTGGCCTATTACTTCATCTTCCCGCTGGCTTGGCAGTTCTTCATCAGCTTCGAAACGCCGCCGGGCGGCGGGGGCATTCCGATCCAGCTGGAAGCGAAGGTCAGCGAATATCTCTCGCTTGTCATGCACATGATCCTGGCCTTCGGCATCGCCTTCCAGATGCCGGTGGTGCTGGTGCTGCTGTGCAAGATCGGCGTGCTGGACGTCCAGACGCTGCGCAAGGGCCGGCGCTATGCGGTGGTGATCATGTTCATCGTCGCCGCCATCATCACGCCGCCGGATGTGATCAGCCAGGTGGGTTTGGCGATCCCGTTGATCCTTCTTTACGAGCTGTCGATCATCGCGGCGCGGATCATCGCGCCGAAGCCGATCGACCGCGACGAGGATGAGGACAAGGCGAAGGCGTGATGGACACGCTGCCCTCCACTCCGGTTGGCGAAGACCTGTTCGAGATGGCGAATCTGTATCCGCGCACCACTGGCTTGCCCATGACGGTCTGGGTCAGCCCGCGCGGCGGGGCGCGGCATGATGCGCGGGTGAAGGTCAGCACGCAGGGCGGTGACCGCATGGTGCCGGAGGCTGCGGCGGTGGTGGCGATACGGCCGGCGCCGCGCTTGCTGGAAGGGCGTTTGGCGGCGGATGATCTTGCCGCCGTTTCGCGCTGGATCGTGTTGAACGAGGACGCGCTGATCGCCCTATGGGACGGCGAGATCGACACGATGGAATTGGCGCAGCGGCTGCGGAAGCTGTGACGCGGGGCGGCGCGGCCGAACCGCTCGATTGGTCGGTTGACGTGCTGAACCTGCCCTCGTCTGACACCGGTGCGGTGGGCATTATCAGCATATCGACCGAACGATGGCGGGAGGAGCCGCACGTCACCTGGTTCCCCGACCGCGCCTGGACGGGGGAGCCGCGCTTGGTGGTCACTTTGGATGCGGCGCCTCGCATCACCAATCGATTGCTGCCGCAGGACCAGGCGCGCCGGGCCGAACTGGACGTCGTCGCTTGGGTCACCGCCAATCGCGATGCCCTTTTGCGGTTTTGGCATGACGGGCTGTCCTGGACATGGGCCGAGGTTCGCGTCTTCATTGACGGGCTGCGGAAGCTGCCATAACGCCGCGCCTCCGTGAGGGTTTTCGACGATGCATGATATCCGGTTCATCCGCGCCAATCCGGAGGCGTTTGACGCTGCACTGGCAAGGCGAGGGATTGAACCTCGTTCCAGGATCCTTCTCGACCTGGATGCCGCTCGGCGTGAAGCGGTCCGAGTGGCCGAGTCAAACCAAGCCCACCGCAATGAATTGAGCCGTGACATTGGTATCGCGTTGAAGGCCGGCGACCGCGATAAGGTTGCTGATCTCAAAGCAATGGTCGCGCGTATCGCCGATGCGGCTTCGATGAATCTGCCCGATTTCCGGACGAAAGAACTCGAAGCTGCTCTCGCATTCGACCCGAATATACTAGACCCGGATGTCCCCGAAGGCCGGGACGAAACCGCGAATGTCGTGCTGAACCAGCACGGCACCCCTGCCACCATCGCCAACGCCCGCCAGCATTTTGAACTGGGTGAAGCGCTTGGCCTGATGGATTTCGAAGCCGCCACTCGCCTATCGGGCAGCCGCTTCGTCGTCCTGAAGGGCGCGCTCGCGCGCCTCGAACGCGCCCTTGGCCAATGGATGCTCAACACTCAGACCGGCGCGAACGGCTACACCGAAGTCGCGCCCCCCTACCTGGTCAACGCCGCCACCGCCTTCGGCACCGGTCAGCTGCCAAAATTCGAAGAAGACTTGTTCAAAACCGGCGACAAATACCTCATCCCCACGGCCGAGGTGCCGCTGACCAACCTGGTCGCGCAGCAGATCATCCCCGAACCCACGGAACCCTTGCGCTTCACAGCACTCACCCCCTGCTTCCGCTCCGAAGCCGGCAGCGCCGGGCGCGACACGCGCGGCATGCTGCGCCAGCACCAGTTCCAGAAGGTGGAGATGGTCAGCATCACCCGCCCCGAAGACAGCGCTGCCGAACACGAGCGCATGACGGCCTGCGCGGAAGCGATCCTGACCGAATTGGGCCTGACCTGGCGACGCATGTTGCTGTGCGCCGGGGATACCGGGTTTGGTGCCGCCAAGACCTATGACCTGGAGGTCTGGCTCCCCGGCCAGCAGGCCTGGCGCGAGATTTCGTCTTGTTCCAACTGCCATGATTTCCAGGCGCGGCGGATGAATGCGCGTTTCAAGCGCGGCAAGGACAGCATCTTCGTCCACACGCTGAATGGTTCGGGTGTGGCTGTCGGGCGCGCGCTGATCGCGGTGATGGAAACGCATCAGCAGCCGGATGGTTCGATCAGCATTCCCGAACCGCTGCGGCCCTTCATGGGCGGCATCGAAAAAATCAGTTCAACCTGATCGTCCGCAGCACGGCGGCCTTGTCGTCGATGTCCTGGCGCAGGCGCCGCGCGAATTCCGCGCGCGGCAGGTGGTAGTCCGCGGGCTGGAAGCCGGTGCGCGCGGTGTTGCGATAGGCATCGGCGGCGGCGGCCGCAGCACAGGCCGCTTCCAGCCGCGCCAGCACGGGTTCCGGCGTGCCCGCCGGCGCGAAGAGCCCGCCGAAGCTCGCGGGCTGCACATCGAAGCCCTGTTCGATCGCGGTGGGCGCGTTCGGAAAATCCGGGTGCCGCCGCGCGTCGAAGACGGTCAGCATGCGCATCTCGGACAGGCCCGGCACGCTGCCCAGCACGATCGCGGCGATATCGATGCGGCCGGCCAGAACTTCGGTGATGGCCATGCCGCTGGAACGATAGGGCACGTGTTCGATCTGCACGCCGGCCGCGGCCGCCCATTGTTCCATCGCCAGATGCGGGATGGAGGTGATGCCGAGCGTGCCATAGGTGATGCGCCCCGGGCGCGCGCGTGCGGCCGCTTGCAGCGCGCGCAGATCGGTGAAGGGGCTGTCGGGGCGTACCACCAGCGCCATGGTGTTGCTGAAGGTCTGGCAGATCGGCGCGAAGCTGTCGGCGCGCAGGCCGCTGCCGGCTTGCGTGACGGGCAGGACAGAGGCGACCAGTGCCGGGACGAACAGCAGCGTGTAGCCATCAGGGGCGGCGCGCATCACGCTGGCCGAACCCACCGCGCCGGCAGCACCTTCGCGATTGATCACCACGATGGGCTGGCCCAGCAGCGCTGACATATGTGGCGTCAGCGCGCGCAGCAGAACATCGGTCGCATTGCCAGGCGCATAGGGCATGACGACCTGGATGGGACGGCTGGGGAATGCGTCCTGCGCGCGTGCGGCCAGCGGCAGGGCACAGCTTCCCGCCGCCAGCAGGCGTCGTGTGATGGTCATCGCGGCCCTCCCAAGAGGGCAGCGCGCCCTCAGTTCAGGCGGATGGTGCGCAGCACGGCGGCCTTGTCGTCAATATCCTGCTGCAAACGGCGGGCGAAATCGGCGCGCGGCAGGAAGTAGTTGTCGGGCTGCGAGCCGGTGCGGGCTGCGGTGCGATAGGGCTCCGACTGCGCCGCCGTCAGGCAGGCTTGTTCGATGCGCGCCAGGATGGGCTCCGGCGTGCCGGCGGGGGCGAAGATGCCGCCGAAGCTGGCGGGCAGCACGTCAAAACCCTGTTCGCGCGCGGTGGCGGCATCGGGCCAGTCGCGGTGGCGCTGTGCGTCGAAGACGGCCAGCACGCGCAGGTCATTGCGGCCGGCGGCACTGCCCAGCACGATGGAGCCCACATCGATGCGGCCGGTCATGACTTCCGTCATGACGACACCATCGGCGTTGAAGGGCACATGCTCCACTTCCACGCCCGCGGCGGCGGCCCATTGCACCATCGCCAGATGCGG
>JAAFHD010000336.1 GCA_013298245.1 Alphaproteobacteria bacterium | reverse complement strand
GATCGCGCGCACGGCGTTGCCATGTGCCGCGTGCCACGCGGTCCAGAGCCAGGCGGGGGTATCCAGGCGGGGCGCGTCCAGGCCCTCCAGCGCGGCGGCGCCGCCTTCGGCCACGCGGCGCAGCACGGCGTTGACCAGGCCCGAGAAGGGGCGCGGCACCAGCGCCACCGTATCCGACACGACGGCATGCGGCGGCGTGCCGAGCAGCAGCAATTCCGCGGCACCCATGCGCAGTGCCAGGCGCACCGGCGGTGGTGGTTCGCGCTTCAGGAAGGGTTCCAGCACGGCGTCCAGGCTGCCGGTGCGGCGCAGCACGGCGGCCGCGATGCGATGCGCGGCGGCGCGGTCGCGGGGTGCTATGCCGGACTGCGCTTCGAGTGCGTCTTCGAGGGAGCGGCGCGCTTGCAGCACGGCGGTCAGCAGGGCGTGCGCGGCGAGGCGTGTGGGGGTGGGCATCAGTTGTGCGTGAAGGCGTGCATGCGGCGAGGTATGCCGGAAGTGCCTTGGGTTGTCGCTATGGCGCCTTGGCGCGTGCCTTCATCCGCGCGGCAACGCCGCCAGGTGCATATTCCGTGACGCGGCCGGCCGCGACATCTACGTCACCGACTGCGATCGCCTGGCGCAAGGCGGCTGGCTGGGCGGCGATGCGGGTGTCGTCGCGAGAGGTGAGGGCGACCGCCTTCGGGTCATGCATCGGCTGAGTTCCTTCCGCGCGCATCATGCCAGGATGCGGAATCGTTCGCACCAGTTGCGCAATGGCCTTGTGCTCGATCAACCAATCGGCACCGCGTAACCCCCGCCCTCCCCACCGCGAACACCATGACAACGCATCCCAAGGAGAGCGCGTCATGACCCATCTGCCCGATGCCAGCGGCGCCGCGACCACCATCGCCAGCGACACCGCGATGGAGCACTGGAATGCGACCATCGCATCCGTCCTGGCGCATGAGGCCGCGGCCGCGACGCATCTCTCCGCGACGCTGGCGGCCGCACCTGGCTTCGCGCTGGGCTGGGCCGCCAAGGGGCTGATGATCCTGACCTTGGCCCGCGCCGAATTGCGCGCGGATGCCGAGGCCGCGCATGCCCGCGCCGCCGCACTCGCCGCCTACACCCCGCCCACCATGCGCGAACGCGCCTATATCGACGCCCTTCGCGCCTGGCTGGCCGATGACCCGCATGGCGCCGCGGCGCATCTGGACCGCGCGCAGCGCCTCGACAATCGCGACATCCTGGCGGCCAAGCTGTCGCACGCGATTCGCTTCATGGCGGGCGACCTGGCCGGCATGTTGAGCGCCGCGCGCCGCCACATCCGCAGCTATGGCGAGGCCGGGCCGCATGCCAGCTACCTGCTCGGCATGCTCAGCTTCGCGGCCGAGGAAGCCGGACAATACGCCATCGCCGAACGCGCCGGCCGCGCCGCGATCGAGGCCAACCCCACCGACACCTGGGCGCGCCATGCCGTGGCACATGCGCTCGAGATGACGGGCCGTCCGCGCGCCGGTCTGCACTGGTTGCAGGCCGGGCGGAACCATGGCGCGGGTCTCAACAATTTCGGTTTTCACTTGTCGTGGCACGAGGCGCTGTTCCAGCTCGAACTCGGTGACCCGATGGCAGCACTGGTGCTCTACGACACGGAGGTGCGGGCGCAGCGCACGGATGATTTCCGCGACATCGCTAATGCGGCGGCGCTGCTGCAACGCTTGGAATTCGCCGGCCTGCGCGTGGGCGCGCGCTGGGAGGAATTGGGCGAACTGGCCGCCCGGCGCATCGATGACCGGCGCCTGGTCTTTGCTGATCTGCACTACGCGCTGGCGCTGGCCGGCGCGGGGCGCGTGGGTGATCTGGACCGATTGGCGACTGGCCTGGCCACCACGCAGGGCCAGGGCTGGAACGCGATGCTGTCGCGGCGCGAAGGCGCTGGCCTGGTCGAGGCGGTGGCGCGTTTCACCAAGGGCGACCATGCGGGCGCGAGCCGCCTGCTGCTGGCCAACCGCCCGCACACCTCGCGCATCGGCGGCAGCCATGCGCAGCGCGATGTGATGGAGCAGATGCTGATCGAAAGCCTGATCCGCGCGGGCGATCACCAGCGCGCGCGGAAAATCCTGGAAGAGCGCCTGGCCGCGCGCGGCGGGCAGAACCTGTTCGCGGCACGGCGGCTGGCGCAGCTGGCGCCGAAGACCAGCCCGGTGGCGGCACTGTCTGCGGCGCTGCTGGGGCTGATGCCCTCGCCCGCCATGCACTGACGCGTGCCGTCAGATCACGAAGCTGATGGGTTCCGCCGGCGCCGCCGTCAGGCCCGCGGCCGCCGCGCGGCGCACCAGGCGGTCCAGGCTGATCTCGTCCAGGCGCGCCAGGGCTTCGTCGCGCACCTCTGCCCAGAAGGGCGCGATGACGCGGGTGAAAAGCGGGTTGTCCTCGCCCTCGGCCAATGGCGCGCGGCCGGTCAGGACGGCGCGGATCACTTCGCCGGCGGTGACGGTGCGGCGCGGGCGGGCCAGCTTGTAGCCACCGGTCGGGCCGCGCGTGGAGACCAGCACGCCGGCGCGCGACAGCGGTTGCAGAATGGGCTCCAGGCCCCGGCGCGGCAGGCCCAGGCGGGTGGCGATATCGCCCGCATTCACCGTGCCGCGCCCGGCATGCAATGCGATGTCCAGCACCACGGCCAGCGCCAGCGCGGGTCTGCCTTGCAGCAGCATCTGTGATATCCCCCTGTAAAATCGCGCGTGGTTGCGCCACATCTTACGCCACGGAAGCGTGAAAGGGGAGATATCCCGGTGGACAGTGTGACCCCCGCATCAGGCATCGCCCGCGGCCTGCTTGGCGCGATTGGGAATACCCCGTTGATCCGGCTGGAACGTGCCAGCGCCGCGACCGGCTGCGAGATATTGGGCAAGGCGGAATTCATGAACCCGGGCGGGTCGGTGAAGGACCGCGCGGGGCTGGCGATCATCCAGGCGGCGATTGCGGATGGGTCGTTGAAACCGGGCGGCACCATTGTGGAGGGCACCGCGGGCAACACCGGCATCGGCATCACGCTGGTGGCCAATGCGCTGGGTTTCCGCGCGGTGATCGTGATGCCCGAGACGCAGTCCCAGGAGAAGATCGACTTCCTGCGGATGATCGGCGCCGATCTGCGCCTGGTACCGGCGAAGCCGTTCAAGGACCCGGGCAATTACGTGCATGTGTCCCGACGTTTGGCGGAGGAGAACAACTGGGTCTGGGCCAACCAGTTCGACAACCTGGCGAACCGCGAAGGCCACCGCACCACCACCGGTGCCGAGATCATCGCGCAAGCCGGCCGCGTGGACGCCTTCACCTGCGCCTGCGGAACGGGTGGCACGCTGGCGGGTGTGGCGATGGCGCTGAAGGCGCATGACCCGCGTGTGCGAATCACGCTGGCCGATCCCATGGGCAGCGCGCTCTACAACTGGCGCACCCATGGCACGCTGGAGATGGAAGGCACATCCATCACCGAGGGCATCGGGCAGTCGCGTGTGCCCGCCAATCTGGACGGCGCGCCGATCGACGACGCGATCCAGGTGACGGATGAAGAAGCCCTGGAACAGGTGTTTGACCTGACCATCCATGAAGGCATTTGCCTGGGCGGCAGTGCGGGTATCAATGTCGCCGCTGCGATCAAGGTGGCGCGCGCGATGGGGCCTGGCCATCGCGTCGTGACCATCCTGTGCGATGGTGGTTCGCGCTATCAATCCAAGCTGTTCAACACAGAATTCCTGCGCGGCAAGGGCTTGCCGACGCCGCCCTGGATGGCCGCCTGATGCCTATTCACGACAGTATCCTGGGCACCATCGGCAACACGCCCATGGTGCGCCTGCCGCGCATCACGGCCGAGGACCGGCTGGTCGCGGACCTTTGCCTGAAGCTGGAATTCTTCAACCCGATGGCCAGCGTGAAGGACCGCATCGCGTTGGCGATGGTGCGTTCGGCGGAAGCCGAAGGGCGCATCAAGCCTGGCGTGTCGGTGCTGGTCGAACCCACTTCGGGCAACACCGGAATCGGGCTGGCGTTTGTGGCCGCCGCGCGCGGCTATCGGCTGATCGTGACCATGCCTGAGGGCGCGTCGATCGAACGCCGCCGCATGATGCGCCTGCTGGGTGCGGAGCTGGTGCTGACGCCCTCCGCCCAGGGCATGCGCGGCGCCATCGCGGAGGCCGAGGAAATCGCCGCGGCCACGCCCGATGCCTGGATTCCGCGCCAGTTCGACAACCCCGCCAACCCGGCGATGCACGCCGCCACCACGGCCGAGGAAATCTGGGCCGATACGGGTGG
>JAAFHD010000335.1 GCA_013298245.1 Alphaproteobacteria bacterium | reverse complement strand
GTTCGGGCGTTTCATAGCGCGCGCGATGCGCGGCATAGGCATCCTCGATCTCGCGATCCGACACTTCCATCTGCGGCACCAGGATCGCCGCATTCAGCAGGCCCAGCGAGACCTCGCGCAGTTCGGGGCGGCTGAAGCGCTCGGCGTTGTTTTCGTGGAAGCGCGAGAGCTGCGCGTCGGTCGGCGCATCGGGTTCCGGCGCGTCGGCCACGCGCAATTCCACCAGGTTCACGCTGCGCCGTTCCAGCTGCCAGGCCAGCAGGCGTTGCGCCGCCATGGGCGGCACCAGCGCGCCCGAGCGCACCGCGTTGAAGATCTGCTGGCGCGCCAGGTCTGCGCGCAGCATCTGCAGCAGGCGTTCCTCGGTCAGGTCGTTCTGGCGCAGGAAATTGTCGAAGGTCAGGCGGGAAAACCGCCCATCCGCACCCTGGAAACCGGGGATGGACCAGATGTAGTCGCGCACCGCGCCATCGGGCACGGCAACCCCCATGCGCGTCACTTCGCGCCCGACCACGCGGTCGGTCACCAGGCCTTCCACGGCCTGCTGCGCCAGCACGGCACGGATGCGGCCGTCGATCTGCATGCGCCCTTCGGTCGCGCGTTGCAGGCGCTGCACTTCGCGGCGCAGCGCTTCCTGCGCCTCGGTCAGCTCGACCGAAGGCTGGCCATCGACGCGCGCGATCGCCGTCTCGCGCCCGATATTGCGCAGCATGTCCTCGATCCCCCACACGGCGAAGGACAGGATCAGCAGCACGAAAAGGACCTTGGCGACCCAGGTCCCGGCCAGGGCGCGGAGTTTCATCAACATGGGCGTCCGCATAGCGAAGCCTGGGCCGCTTGCCAAACGGCGCCGCACGCCCAAGCATGGAATGAACAGGGAGACAGGCGATGACGCCAGGGATTCGCCCATTGATCGCGGGCAATTGGAAGATGAATGGCAGCTGGCGCGGCTCTCGTCGCCTGGCGGATGCTGTGCGTGATGCAGCACCCGCGCTGGACTGTTCGCTGCTGGTCTGCCCGCCCTTCCTGCATGTGCAGGCGGTGGCCGCGACCCTGTTGGGCAGCCCGGTTGCGGTCGGCGGGCAGGATTGCCACGCCAAGCCCAGCGGCGCGCATACCGGCGACATCGGCGCGCCCATGCTGCGCGATGCGGGGGCCACCCATGTGCTGCTGGGCCATTCCGAACGCCGCGCCGATCACGGCGAATCGAGCGCGCTGGTCTTCGCCAAATGCGAAGCGGCACTGGCCGCCGGGCTGACCCCCGTGGTCTGCGTGGGTGAAACCGAAGCCCAGCGCGATGCCGGCCATGCCGAAGCGGTCGTCGGCCAGCAACTGTCCGAAAGCCTGCCGCTTGGTTTCATCACCGCCGGCGGCATCATCGCCTATGAACCGGTCTGGGCCATCGGCACCGGCCGCACGCCGACCGAAGCCGACATCGCCGCCATGCACGCCCATATGCGCCGCCGCCTGGTCCTGGCCTTCGGCCCGACAGCCGAATTGACGCGGCTGCTCTATGGCGGCTCGGTCAAGCCATCCAATGCGGCGGCTATCCTCGCACTGCCCGATGTCGATGGCGCGCTGGTCGGCGGCGCATCCCTGGTGGCAGATGACTTCATCGCCATTGCCCAGGCGGTGCCACGGGGCTAAACGGCCAGCATCATGTCGACCGTCCTCATCGTCCTGCATCTTTTCGTCACCCTGGCATTGATCGGCGTGGTGCTGGTCCAGCGCAGTGAGGGTGGCGGCCTTGGCATCGGTTCCTCCCAGGGGATGGGCGGCTTCATGGGCGGGCGCGGCACCGCCAACCTCTTGACGCGCAGCACCGCCATCCTGGCCGCTGCGTTCTTTGGGCTGTCGCTGATGCTGGCGCTGCTGGACCGGGGTGCCGTGCAGCAGCGCTCCATCCTGGATGCGCCGGCCGCCGTGCCCGCGGCCCCTGCCCTGCCCGCGCCAGCGACGAACTGACCCCATATAGGGCGGGATGAAATTCGGCCCGACCCCCCTCGATGAAGCGCGTGGCGCGGTTCTCGCGCACACTGTCCGGCTGCCAGGCCGCGTCATCAAGAAGGGCACGGTGCTGGCCGAAGCCGAACTGGTAGCACTGCGCGCCGCCAGCCACCGCGATGTGATCGCAGCCGTGATGGAACCCGGCGACGTGCCGGAAGATGAAGCCGCCGAGCGCATCGCCCAGGCGTTGATGGCGCCGCTGCTGGCCAAATCCCGCGCCGCCACGGGGCGGGTGAACCTGCTGGCCGATGCGCCCGGATTGCTGGTGCTGGACACCGCCGTGATCGCGCGGCTGAACGCGCTGGACGAAAGCATCACCATCGCGACCCTGCCCAACCACAGCCTGGTCAGCACCAAGGAAATGCTGGCCACCATCAAGATCATCCCCTTCGCGGTGCCCGGTGCCGTGATGGCGGTGGCCGAGGCGCTGCTGCGCGCCACCGCCCGCCCCGCGCTGGAGATTCGCCCGCTGCGCCCGCTGAAGGTGGGCCTGGTCATCACCGAACTGCCGGGTGTGAAGGAATCGGCGATGGAGGGTGCCGCGGACGTCACCCGCGCGCGCATCGAAGCCCTGCGCGGCACCATGCTGCCACCCGAACGCGTGAAGCATGATGCCGCCGCCATCGCTGACGCCATCGCGCGGCTGAAGAAGGCGGGGGCGGAGATGTTCCTGATCGCCGGCGCCTCGGCCGTGGTGGACCGGCGCGATGTGGGGCCGGCCGGCATTGTGCGCGCCGGCGGCGTCATCACGCATTTCGGCATGCCGGTGGACCCGGGCAATCTGTTGTGCTTCGGGCGTATCGGCGATGCGCCCGCGATCGTGCTGCCAGGCTGCGCCAAATCCCCCAAGCTGAACGGGTTTGACTGGGTGCTGGCGCGCTGCTTCGCCGACGTCCCGGTGGGCCCGCGTGACATCATGGGCATGGGTGTGGGCGGGCTGCTCAAGGAAATCGATGTGCGGCCGCTGCCGCGCGACAAGGCGCCCGCCCAACCACCCGCCCAGGCACCGCGCCGCGCGCGACAGGTGGCGGCCGTGGTCATGGCCGCCGGCCGGTCGCGCCGCATGGCGCCGCTCAACAAGCTGCTGGTCAAGGACAAGGCGGGGCTGGCGATGGTCGCGCGCGTGGTCGACCAGGCGCTGGCAAGTGCGGCGCGCCCGGTGATCGTGGTCACCGGCCATGAACGCGAACGCGTGGAAGAAGCATTGGCCGGCCGCGCCGTGATCTTCGCGCATGCCGATGACTACGCCGAGGGGCTGTCGGCCAGCCTGCGCGCCGGGCTGGGCGCCCTGCCGCCGGAGGCCGAGGGCGTGATGATCTGCCTGGGCGACATGCCGCTGGTGACCTCGGCGATGATGGACCGTCTGCTGGGCGCGTTTGACCCCGCGGAGGGTCGCGCCATCGTGCAGCCCACCTTCCGCGGCAAGCAGGGCAATCCGATGCTCTTCGCGCGCGAATTCCTGGCCGAGATGATGACAATCGCGGGCGATGTGGGTGCTCGCCAGGTGGCCGGGCGGCACGCCGCACGCATGGTCGAGGTGGAAATGCCCGATGACGGCGTGCTGCGGGATTTCGACACGACGGATGCGCTGAAGGGCTTGCCGGGCACAGCGCTTTGATGCCGTGCATTGATTCGGGCGCTACAACCACCAGGTGTGGCAACCCTGCCTGAATCGTCTCTAATTTGATGCATGAATGTATTTTATGAATAACTCAATGCAATCCGCATGACAATCAATCTGTTCAATGGCCGAGCAAGACAATTCATCTTGATGCAGGGCCAGTTCTTCAATTACTGGTGATCTCGCAAGAAGGTGTGCAGCCCCCAGCGTGCCGTCCTTCCGCTGGAGAGACCTGACCGTGATCGCCCGTCCCAGGATTGCCGTTCGTGGCCGCAAGGCCCCCGCGCCGGCGGCAGGCTTGATCACGCGCATGGCCTCGAACGCATACCGCATCTCCGCTTTCCGGCGCCCCGCGCCGGCACAACAGGAAAAGGCATAACCATGGCCACCGCACCGCTCATCACCGGCATCAGCAATGACAGCGGCATCATTGGTGACTTCATCACCAATGACGCGACGCTGATCCTCTCCGGCACCGGCGTGAACGGCGAACGCGTCGCCATCCGCTATTATGCCGGCGACAAGCCGATCGATGATATGATCGGCCCCTTCATCAACGCCCACTACTCCGACCCCAGCAAATGGGCGCTGATCACCGGCGGCACCTGGACGCTGGACCTGTCGGACACGACCGCCTTCACCTCCTCGCCGCCGCCCACCATCACGCCGACCGCGATCGTGATGGCC
>JAAFHD010000334.1 GCA_013298245.1 Alphaproteobacteria bacterium | reverse complement strand
TGAACCGGCCCGTGGCACTCACCTGGCTGACCGCGCGCAACGGCCCCTGGCACACCATGCTGGAATATCTGCGCGGGCCGTTCCGCAGCGAACGCCCGCGCGCGGTGCTGTGGCACTTCATGGAAGCCACGATGGAAGCGGGGCCGGATGCCGCGCCGGTCTGGGGTGCGGAACGTGCGATGCCACCCGCACGTTTTCTGGCGGATTTGCGCGCGGCCTTGGCATGATTGATCTCGGCCGGCGTGACCTCGCATTGCTGGCCGCCACCGCACCACGCGACAACCCGACGGATATTTCGCGCGCGCGCCCGTCCTTCCCCATCCCGCGCAATTTTCCGCAGCCGATGGCCACGCGCGGCAATGGCATTTTCGGCGCCGATGGGCGGCAACAGCTTCTGCGCGGCGTCTGCATCCCCGACATCGCCTGGATCGCGGAGCGCAATGACGCGCAGCTTGGCTTCTTCGACCATCGCCTGTTCAACGCCGCCGCAAGCTGGGGCAGCGACATCATCCGCCTGTCCATCATGCCCGCCATCTGGCGCGCCCTGGGGGAGGCGCATGTGCTGCGCGTGCTGGATGCCTGCGTGGGGTATGCGCGGCGCTGCGGGCTGTATTTGTCGATCTGTTGGCACGGCATCGGCTTCCCCACCACCGGCCGCTACAAGCGCCTGGTCGATATCACCCACGGCCCGCTATTCGACACCACGGAAGCGGAGATGCGCCGCTTCTGGCAGGTGATCGCCGAACGCTATGGCCGCCAGCACGTCATCGCCTGGTTCGAGCTGTTCAACGAGCCGCAATTCATCAACGCCGATGGCAGCCTGGCCACGCAGCACACGCCCGAAATGTGGGAAGATTTCCGTGGGTGGGCGGAGGCGATGATCGATGCGATCCGCGTGATCGCGCCCGCGAAACCCATCTGCGTGGGCGGGCTGCAATTCGCGTATGATTTGTCCTTCGCGGGGCAGTCACCGGTGCAGCGGCCGAATATTCTCTACGCCACGCACCCCTACCCCGACAGCAATTGGCGCGTGCCATGGTCCACCGCGTTTCTGGAGCCTGGTGAACGCCTGCCGGTGGTGGCCAGCGAATGGGGCTGGGACAGTGAACTGCACCCCGAAGCCAGCATGCGCGGCGGCAGTGACCTCTACCGAATGGAGATCATGCAGGCGCTGGATCGCGCGGCGATGGGCTGGCAGGCATGGAGCTTCAGCCACGCCTTTCCGCCGCGCCTGCTGGCGGATGCGGAATACGCGCCGTCAGCGGAATACGGCGCCTTCGTGCGGGTGATGCTGACGCTGCGCAAGCGCGCGGCGTCAGGGCTCAGGCAGCACTGAGGTCCGATCTGGCCTGGCTTTCGGCCAGGCCAGTGAATCGGCCCGTCAGCAATCGCTCAGGCGAGCTTCATCAATCCGTCCAGCGCCAGCGGGCCGGATGGCGTGCAGACCAGCGGGTTGATTTCCGCCTCTTCCAACCGTTCATCCATCGCGGCGACCAGTGCCGAGAACCGCGCGATGGTCTCCGCCACGGCCGCGATATCCACGCGCGGCGCGCCGCGGAAACCAACCAGCAGCGGGAAGGATTTCAGGCTGCGCAGCATCTGCTCAGCGCGCGCGGCGGAGACAGGTGCGATGTCCAGAACGGCGTCCTTCCACAGCTCCGCCTGCACACCGCCCAGGCCCACCAGCACGGTGTTGCCAAATTGCGGATCGCGCCGTGCGCCAAGGATGAGTTCCGGCCCGCGCTCGGCCATTTTCTGCACCAGCACGCCGTCCAGTTTGGCGCGCGGCGCATGGGTGCGGGCGCTGGCCATGATGGTGTCGAACGCCACGCGCACAGCCGCGCCATCGCCCAGGTTCAGCTTCACGCCGCCCACTTCGGTCTTGTGCGCGATATCGGGGCTGTCGATCTTCAGCACGACCGGAAAACCGATGCGCGCGGCCGCATCGGCAGCGGCGTCAGCGGTGGCGGCGCGCGCATCGGGCATCGCCGGCAGGCCGGCGGCGGCAAAGGCGGATTTGGCCTCGGCCTCCATCAGCGTGCGCGCGCCCGGGGGCAGCGCGGCCGCGGCCGCACGCGCGGCATCGCCCACAACGCCCACGGCCGCGCGTTCGTCATGCCAGCGCAGCCACAGCGCAATCGCGTTCATCAGGCGGCGCATGGAGCGGAACAGCGACAGTGTTTCCGAGCTGTCCACGGCTTCAGCGCCCGGCCCCTCCAGGCTCTCCGGAATCCACGCGATGCAGATCGGCTTGCCGGCGGCAGCCGCCAGCGGCGCCATGGTGCGCATGCGGTTCGCGGTCGCTGTGGGGGCGGGGTTGTGGTAGACCACCGGCATCACGATCGCGGCGTATTGCGGGTCGGCCAGCATGGCGTTCATGCAGGCGTCGAACATCTGCGGGTTGGTCGCGACCTGCGCGGTCAGGTCACAGGGGTTGCGCGGGCTGCCGAAATCCGGGATCGCGCTGCGCAGTACGGCGGCCGTTGCTTCCATCGGTTGCGGCAATTCCAGGCCGGCATATTCGGCGTGGTCGGCGGCCATGATGCCGGCGCCACCTGATGGCGTGGCGATGCCCACGCCACGCGCTTTGGGCGGCGGTGCCTTGGCCATGAAGCCGGTGGTTTCCAGCAGCGCGTCGAAATCCTCCACCTCCAGCATGCCGGCGCGGCGGAAGGCGGCGGACCAGGCGGCCGTGCTGCCAGCCATGGAACCGGTGTGGGACATGGCGGCCTTCGCACCCGTCTCGCCGCGGCCCAGTTTCAGCGCGACGATCGGCTTGCCGGCGGCGCGCGCCATTTCGCCCAGTTTCAGCAGGCGGCGGCCATCGCGCAGGCCTTCCACCGCCAGCGCAATCGCGCGGCATTCGGGCATGGAGAGCTGGAAGGCGGCCAGGTCGCACACATCAAGATCGGTGGAATTGCCCGCCGTTGCCATGTGGCACATGGCGAAGCCGCGCTCGGCCGCCTGCATCAGCGCATAGCCGAGCGCGCCGGATTGGCTGACCACGCCCACGCCGCCCGCCGGCGCCGTCATCTTGTAGTAGTCGGGCATGAAGGTGGCGCCGACCTTCAGCGCGTGGTGGACGAAGCCCAGGCAATTGGCGCCCAGCAGCGGAATGCCCAATTCGCGCGCGCGGCTGCGCAGTGCTTCTTCTTCCACGGCGCGCTCGGGCAGGTCAGTCTCGCCATAGCCGGAGGCGTAGATGGTAAGCCCGCCCACGCCGCGCTTCGCGGCCTGTTCCAGGCAGGCCATCACGCCGGTGCGCGGCATGCACAGCACGACGCTGTCGACGGCTTGCGGCAGGTCCTCGATGGTCGCGAAGCAGGGGCGGCCGTGCAATTCGCCGCCCGCGTATTTCGGGTTCACCGCGAAGACCGGACCGTCGAAGGCCTTCATGTTGGTGATGGTGCGCGCGCCGAAATTGGTCGGCTCGGCGGAGACGCCCACCACCGCGACCGATGTGGGCGCGAGCAGCCGGCGCAGCGACGCGGGATCACGCAATGCAGGCAGTGCCAAGACTTCCTCCCAAGACTTCTTGCCGCAACGGTAGAGCGGTTTCGCGCGCTGTCCATCCAGGCCCGTTTGCCGGTTGTTCAGGAAAGGCCCGGCATAAGCTTCGGCGTGAAAGGGACTATCCGATGAATTCTGCGCCCATGACGGAAACCGAAGCCGCGCTGCGCGCCGTGGTGATGCCCGCCCTTGGCGATCTGCATCGCTTCGTCGATCGGCGCATCGCGGAATTATCGGCCGAATTGCACGCCAGCGTGCAGATCGCCGGCATGACGGAGGAAAAGCTCTCGGCCGAACTGGCCCTGGTGCATGAGCGCATCGCCAGCATGGTGGCCATGCCGACCGCCAGCACGCGCAGCAGCGGCGTGGAGCTGGAAGCGGTGGTGATGGCCACCGAATCGGCCGCCAACACCATCATGGAAGCCGCCGAAGCCATCCAGGACTGGATCCAGACCGGCACGCGCGAGCCAGCCGCGATCGACGCGCTGGCCGCGCGGGTGAATTCCATCTTCGAGGCGTGCAGCTTCCAGGACGTGACCGGCCAGCGCATCCGCCGCGCCATCCAACACCTGCAACAGGTGGAGACGATGCTGGAACGCATCGCGCCCATGCCGCATGCGGCACCTGGCGTGCAGGTGCGCACCGCGGCCTGCACGGTCAGCCTGGGCGCGATGACGCAATCGGACATGGCGCAGGCGGAGATCGATGCCCTGTTGGATGGTTGAATAGGCAAGGGCTCGGCACAACCATCACGAGAACGTGGTCCAATTTTTACGACCCGCTTCGGATTACGCGCAATTTTGCTTGACCTGG
>JAAFHD010000333.1 GCA_013298245.1 Alphaproteobacteria bacterium | reverse complement strand
GCGCCGCATCCCGCATGCGACTGGCAGCGCATGACGTTCCCTGCGGCCAGCGCACGCCGCGAATTTCCGCTCTTTGTCGCCGCCGCCACCTGCGCCTTCGCCGGTGTCTGGATGAGCGTGCCGCTGGCCGCCGTCCTGCTGGCCGAGGCCGGTGCGGCGCCCACCACCATCGGCCTCTACGCCGCCAGCGTGTGGGTGGCAGCGCTGTTCAGCGCGCCCGCGACGCCATGGCTTGCGGCACGCGGCGGTGGTGCGCTGCGCCTGCACCAATTCGCGGCGGCACTGTCAGCATTGGCGCTGGTCGGCCTGTCGCTGGACCCGCCACTTTGGGCCTGGTTCCTGATCGGCCCGGTGCTCGGCATCGCATCCTGCCTGACCTGGACCACCGCCGACGCCATCGCCGGCGCGCTGGCGCCACCTGGCGGAGAAGGGCGGTTCCTCGGCATCTACCAAACCTTCGTCTCCGCTGCGATCGGCGGTGGCCCGGCGGTGCTGTGGCTGACCGGCGTGCATGCCGGCGCCTTCCTGGGCTCGGCCGCGATCATGCTGCTGGGCCTGGCGCTGACCATCGCGCTGCACGAACCCGAGGGCGCCGTGCCACGACACTCGCGCCTGACACTGCTGCGCCTGCGCCCGGTCGCGTTGATGATGATCGCGCCCGCAGGCGCCGCAGCACTCTGCGGCGCGCTGGAGGGCATCGCCGGCGCGGTCTTCCCCGTGCAAGGCCTGGCGCTGGGCATGGCCGCGGGTGCGGCGGCGTCGATCGTTGTCGCGACCGGCTTCGGCAACACGCTGTCGCAATTTCCGGTGGGCTGGGCGGCGGACCGCTTCGGCGCGCATCGCGCCATGCTGGGCTGCGCGATCGTGGTGGCGCTGGGCGCGCTGGCCTGGCCGCTGCTGGCGCCGGGCTGGGGCGTGTGGCCGGTGCTGGCCGCCTGGGGAGGTGCCGCCGGCGCCATCTACACTTTGGGCATGGTGCGCGCCGTGCAGCGCTTCGCAGGCCCGGCGCGCGCGGTCGGCATGGCGGGGCTGAACACGGCCTATCTGCTGGGCGGCGCGTTGGGCGCACCATTGGGCGGGCTTGCGCTGCAAACGCTGCCGGGCTGGGGCCTGCCGGTGGCGCTGGCGGTGTTGGCGCTGGGCGCGGGCGTCGCGCTCAGCGTCGCGGCGCTGCGCCGGGGATGAAATCGCGCAGCGCGTCGATCACCTGCGCCGGCACTTCCTCCATCGGCACATGGCCGATGCCGGGCAGCGCCACCAGCCGCGCATCGCGCATCGCGCGCAGATAATCCTGCGCATTCGTCACCGGCACCATGCGGTCCTGATCGCCCCACAACAACAGCGTGGGTGCCATGATGCGCGCGAGAAACGGCTCCGGCGCCACCAGCGCCGCATGCGCCATGCGATCAATGATGGCGCGCCGCACACCAGGTGCGAGCATCATGTCGCGATAGCGTTCGAACAGCGGCTGCGACAGCGTCGCCGGGTCCGCAAAGGCACCACGCAGCGTGCCCCGCAGCAGCGGATCCGGCAGCGTGTAGGGCAGGGCGTGCATCAGCCACGGCACGCGCGGCGTGCGCCCATAATCGCGACCAGGTGACGCAAAACCATCCGGCGCCATCAGCACCAGGCGCTCCACACGCGCCGGGTGCTCGGCGGCAAACCGCCACGCCATGCGCCCGCCCATGGAACTGCCCAACAGGTTCACGCGGTCCAGCCGCAGCGCATCCAGCAACGCCAGCACCACCTGCGTGGTGCGCGCATCCGAATAATCGCCGGTCGGGTCTGCGCCCGTCAGGCCAAAGCCCGGCAGGTCGATGCGGATGACGCGGTGCGTCTCGCGCAGGCCCACCGCCACATCCTCCCACGCATGCAGCGACGCGCCGAAACCATGCAGCGCCAGGATCACCGGCGCATCGCGCGGCCCCGTATCCCGCACATGCAAACGCAGCCCCGCGACGGCCAGGAATTGCGAGGGCGGCGCGGCCCAGCGTGCCTCCAGCACAGCGCGCGGTGCATCGGGCCGATACAGCCACCACGCGGCACCCAGCGTGAAACTGGCCAGCG
Source organism: Alphaproteobacteria bacterium (assembly GCA_013298245.1). Taxonomy (GTDB): domain Bacteria; phylum Pseudomonadota; class Alphaproteobacteria; order Acetobacterales; family Acetobacteraceae; genus Rhodovarius. The sequence continues at coordinate 2,261 of JAAFHD010000333.1, read as the reverse complement.
CCACCAGCACATACAGCAACAGTCTTGGCATGCGGCGCCGCGCGGGCATGGCGTCTTCCATGCCCGGCATCTGGGGTCAGGCTGTCAGATCGAAATAGGTGGTCTTGGACAAATCATCGCCGAACCAGGCGTTGATGCCCGCCGCCAGTCTCCCCTGCGGCACCGGCCGCCCATCCACCAGAACCATCGGCACGTCATGGCCCGGCATCAGCACCGTGCCCGGCACCGCCGCCCAGGCCGCGCGCAGCCTTGCGATGGAGGCTTTATGCGCCACCGCGTCCATCGTCATGTCGGCCTCACCAGTGGCAAGTTCCACGCGGTTCTTGGCGATGTCGGCGGAGAAAATCGTGGGCGGCGCGCCCGCCAGCGTGAAGGCCACATGGTGCAGCGTGTGCCCCGGATATTCCGCGCTGGTAATGCCCGGCAGCACCTCATCCCCGGCATCAAACAGGCGCAGCCGCGGGCAGGCCTGCAACGCGCGCACCGCGGTTTCCGTGACCGTCTCGCTGCCATCCGGCTGCGCCAGCGCCCATGCCATATCGGCACGCGGCGCATGGATGGTGGCGGCCGGAAACATCGGCCAATTGATCATGTGGTCATGGTGCAGATGCGTGATCAGCACATCCGTGATGTCGCTGGTCGCGATACCCCGCGCCGCGAATTCCCGGTTGATGATTCGCCGCGCCGGAATACCGCCCGTATCCACCAGCACCAGCCGCCCCGCCCCGCGCGCCAGCCCGATGGTGGACCAGCCAAGCCCGCCATGATGCGTGCTCTTGCCCGGATAGCCGAGCTGGATTGTCGTCACGTCCCACATGCGGCGGATGATGCGCGCATCGCAGGCTTGCGCAAGGCCCGCCGCCCGGCCAGTTTTCACGCCGGAGGAACCACCATGATCACCCGTCGCACCACGCTTGCGGCCGCCGCCGCCATGCCCTTCGCCGCCGCCGCACAGGGCCGCTGGCAGGCCGCATCCGGCTTCGCCGAGGGCAATTACCACACGCGCAATCTGCGCCAGTTCATCGAGGAAATCCGCACCGCGACCAACGGCGCGCTGGACATCCAGCTGCACGCCAATGGCAGCCTGTTGCCGCAGCCGCAGATCAAGCGCGGCGTACAACAGGGCCAGGTGCAGATCGGCGAAATCCTGCTGACCGCCTACGCGAATGAAGACGCGATTTTCGACATCGACCAGGTGCCCGGCATCGTCGGTTCCATGGCCGATGCGCGGCGGTTGATGGCGGTGCGCGGACCCGCCATCGAACAGCGCCTGGCGCGGCAGGGCATGCATTTGCTGTATTTGGCGCCGTGGCCGCTGGTCGGCATGGCCAGCCAAACGCCGGTGACAGACGCCGCCGCTTTCCGTGGCCTGCGCCTGCGCAGCTACTCGCCCATCTCCACCCGCTTCGGGCAGTTGATGGGCGCCACCGCCGTGCTGCTGCCCGCGCCGGAAGTCGCGCAAGGCTTCGCCACCGGCATCATCACCGCGCAGTTGACCACCGCGCCTGTCGCGGCCGACACCCAAGCCTGGGACACCAGCCGCGTCTTCACGCTGCTGAACATGGCGACCAGCAACAACGCCGTCTTCGTCAACCGCCGCAGCTTCGACGCACTGCCCGCGGCCCAACAGGACGCCGTGCGCGCCGCCGCCACCCGCGCCGCCGACCGCGCCTGGACCATGGCGGCGGAGGCGCATGACGCAGCGCTGGCCCGCATGCGCGAACGCGGCATGCAGGTGCTGGATATCACGCCCGCATTGGCCGAAGCCCTGCGCGAACCCTCCCGCGCGCTGACCGAAGACTGGCTGCAACGCGCAGGCAGCGACGGCCGTGCCCTGCTGGACGCCTATCGCGCGCAACGCTGACGCGCTTTTCGGCAATCCGGCGCGCATGGGCGTTTCATTGCACCCATGCGCGCTGGACAAGTCCGCGGAATTCGCCCGATGCTTGACCCCACAGGCTGAAACACGGGAGGCACCCATGGCCATCAATCGTCGCGCCGCGCTGGCTGGCGCAGCAGCAATCCCCTTCGCTGGCGCGATCGCGCCCGCATCCGCGCAAGCGCGCTGGCAGTTCGCTACCCCCTACCCGGACGGCAATTTCCACACCCGCAACATCCGCGAATTTATCACCGCCGTCGAAGCCGCAACCAGCGGCCGCGTCGGCGTGCAGCTGCACAGCAATGGCAGCCTGCTGCCCATGCCGCAGATCAAGCGCGGCGCGCAGCAGGGCCAGGTGCAGCTGGGCGAAATCCTGCTCTCC
>JAAFHD010000332.1 GCA_013298245.1 Alphaproteobacteria bacterium | reverse complement strand
CCGCCCGCTGGTGCCGACCGCAGACAACGTCCGCGAGCCGCAGAACCGCCGCGTGGAAATCGTCCTGCGCTAATACCGCAGCACGGCTGAAATTGGGGAACGGGCGGCGCTTGCGTCGCCCGTTTTCTTTTGGGTGGCTATATCGAAAACGTTGAAGCCCGTTTGTGTCGGCTCAGAACGATACTGCATGTGTGGCTGTCAGGCTCACTTGTTCTACAAATTCAGGGGCAGTGTGGGGCGGGGCTATTGGCCAACCAAGATACGTTATGTAGCCACCCGCCGCCCTAGGTATGCGATGACACCCTCCGCCAGGGCGCCAGCAATCCGTGTGCGCCAAGCAGGCCGCCGCAACATCAATTCGTCCTCTGGGTGCGACAAAAAACCTATCTCGACCAACGCGCTCGGTACATCCGGCGCCTTCAACACAACGAATCCAGCACGCCGATGCGGGTTGGACAGCAACGGCACACCCTCTGCCAACGCCGACAGCGTCGCGCGTGCGACGCGCTCGCTGCCCTGTCTGGTTTCGCTGCGCATCATGGACAGCAATATGCGCTGAACGTCAGCAGTTACACTAGGCAATCGCAGACCGCCCGCTTGGTCTGCCAGGTTTTCCCGCCGTGCAAGAGCGGCCGAAAACGCGTCCGAAGCGGTTTCGCCAAGCGTATAGATGCTGGCGCCGCGTGCGCGACCACCCATGCCAGATGGTGCACTATCGGCGTGGATTGACAGCAACAGCGCCGCGTCTCTTTGGCGCGCGAATTCCACTCGCGATCGCAGCGGCACGAACACATCGCTGCTGCGCGTCATCGCAACACGACACCGCCCGGAACCTTCCAGACGGCGACGCAATTCCTGGGCTACCGCGAGTACGATCCGCTTTTCCTCTGTTCCTTGCCCACCGATGGCGCCAGGGTCGGCGCCGCCATGGCCGGGGTCCAGCACAACCAAAGGCATGGCTGCACGGACAGAATCCCGCAATGTGCTGGGCACACGGGTTTGCGCGCCTGCTGGCGCTACGACGACGCCCAACAAGGCGCCTCCCAAAAAGCTGCGACGCGTGGTCATCCCCAACCGCACCCCCCGATGCGGCGGACAAATCTTAACCAATTCCTGCGCGGGTTGCATCATATTTGTTCGCGTTCTGTCCGCTAAGGCAATTTCTGCTCTTGCGGGAAGGGGGAGCGCTGGTATGGTGAGGAGCCCTGGTGATGAACGCTCCAGGCGCCCCACATGGCCGCGACGCCCCCAAATCGGGTGTCGCGCCGGTGCCAGGCCTACCGGCTAGGGTCCGATCTGATCCGCATGATCAGTGAATTGGTCCCTCAGCAGATCCGGGGGGCTTTGTCTTCGGCTTGCTGAAGACAAAGACATCCGGCCGGTTTTCGCCAGGCTCCACGCCATAACGGCGCCGGTGCGCGGCCCCAGGCCCGCCATGCGCCCAATCGGAACCCCGGCGCGGCATCGGGCCCCTGTGGCCAGCATCGCCCACCGTGAAAGCGGTGTCGGCGCCACGACATTGCGGTGCGCGCCACCTGGCCGCACCGCCCGAGCTCAAGGACGCGCAACGCCGTGACGGCTTGCCTGACCGCCTATCGCGCTTCCCGCTCGGTCCCACCGACCCCTTGCGGCCGGCCACAGCCATGCCTGTGCGCCCGCCCGGAGCATACCCCACATGACCAAGCGGATGCTGATCGACGCATCCCACGCGGAAGAAACCCGTGTGGCGTTGCTGGATGGTTCACGACTTGAGGAATTCGACCTCGAATTCGCCAATAAACTCCCGCTGAAAGGCAATATCTACCTGGCCAAGGTGGTCCGGGTGGAGCCCAGCCTGCAGGCGGCCTTCGTTGAATATGGCGGCAACCGGCATGGCTTTCTGGCCTTCGGGGAAATCCACCCTGACTACTACCAGATTCCAACTGCGGACCGGCAGCGCCTGATCGAGGCACAGGAAGCCGAAGCTCGCGAAGAGGCCGAGGAAGAAGAACGCGCGGCCCAGCGAAGCGCCGAGCGCCGTGCGCGCAAGCTAGCCATGGCCGAACAGCGCCGCAGCGTAGAAGCCGGGCTGGAAGCGGCCCTGGCGGAAGCGGTCGTGGAGCCCACCGGCGAAACGCCGGCCGAGGCCCCTGATGCGCCGGCCGCCGAAGCACCCGCGATTGAAGCGGCCCAGACCGAAGCCGCGCCCGAGGAGGGTGAACACCCCGGCCGCGTCGTCTCCGTCGAACAGGACATGGCACCGCCAGAAACGCTTGGCGGCGCGCCCGCTGAAGCCGCCCCGGCCGCCGAGGAAGACGAGGACGAAGAGGACGAGGAAGAAGAAGCCGCCGCCGAGGAACGCGCCCAGCGCCGCGCCCAGCCGCGCTTCTTGCGCAACTACAAGATCCAGGAGGTCATCAAGCGCCGCCAGATCATGCTGATCCAGGTGGTCAAGGAAGAGCGCGGCGGCAAGGGTGCCGCGCTGACCACCTATATCTCCCTGGCCGGCCGGTATTCGGTGCTGATGCCCAACAGCCCGCGCGGTGGTGGCGTGTCGCGCAAGATCACCTCGATGTCCGACCGGCGCCGCCTGCGCGAAGTGATCGAGGAACTGGAACTGCCCACCGGCATGTCCATCATCGTGCGCACCGCCGGCGCGCAGCGGCCAAAGCCCGAAATCCGGCGCGATTGCGAATCGCTGCTGCGGCTGTGGGATTCTATTCGTGAACGCACGCTGGCCAGCGTGGCACCGGCGCTGATCTATGAGGAAGCTGACCTCATCAAGCGCGCCATCCGCGATGGCTATGCGCGCGATGCGGAGGAGATTCTGGTCGAGGGCGAGGACGCCTACGGCCAGGTGCGCGACTTCATGCGCATGCTGATGCCCGACGCCGCGCGCAAGGTGCAGCTGTACCGCGACGGGCCGATGCCGTTGTTCGCGCGCCACGGCGTGGAGAACCAGCTGGAGGCGATGCACAACCCGACCGTGCAGCTGAAGTCGGGCGGCTATATCGTCATCAACCAGGCGGAAGCACTGGTCGCGATCGATGTGAACTCCGGCCGCTCCACGCGTGAGCGGAACATCGAGGACACGGCGTATCGCACCAACCTCGAAGCCGCCGATGAAATCGCGCGGCAGCTGCGCCTGCGGGATTTGGCGGGCCTCATCGTCATCGACTTCATCGACATGGAGTCGTCCAAGCACGACAACGCGGTCGAACGCCGCCTGAAGGATGCGCTGCGCCAGGACCGCGCGCGCATCCAGGTGGGCCGTATCAGCCATTTCGGGCTGCTGGAAATGTCGCGCCAGAGGCTGCGCCCCAGCCTGATGGAGCAGACCTTTATCACCTGTCCGCATTGCGTGGGCCGCGGCCTGATCCGGAGCCCCGAAAGCACCGCCATCCAGGTGCTGCGCGCGATCGAGGAAGAAGGTGCCAAGCGCCGCGCCGCCGAGATCATGGTGCATGTGCGCCCCGAGGTCGCGATGTATCTGCTGAACCGCAAGCGCGACCGGTTGATGCAGATCGAGGAACGCTTCGGCATGGGCGTGCAGTTCAGCGCCGATGACACGCTGACCGGCACCACGCATCGCATCGAGAAACTACGCAACGCCGAGCCGCGCGCCATCGAACAGGAGCGCGCGCCGAGCGCTATCCGCATCGAAACCATGGTCGAGGAACCCTTCGAGGAGGGCGAGGCGACGGAGGTTGAAGAAGAAGCCGTGCCGGGCGAAACGGCCGCCGAAGGCGAGCGTCGTCGCCGGCGTCGGCGCCGGCGTGGCGGGCGCCGCGATGGCCAGCCGGCCGAGGAGAACGCCCAGGTTGAGGGTGAGGCCCCCGCCGAAGAAGGCGCGGAGCCTGCCGAGGCGGCAGAGGGCGAGGCGCCCACCGAAGATGGCGCGCCTGCGGATGGTGATGACCGGCCGCGTCGCCGCCGGGGTCGTCGTGGTGGCCGTCGCCGGCGCGAGGGCATGCCGGAGGGTGCCACCAGCACCGAGGATGATGCCGCCAGCGAGGAAGACGTGACCGAGGAAGCGCCTCCGCCGCCGCGCGCCGCGCCCGCGCCGCGCTATGCCGGCCCGACACCCGCGAACCCCTTCGCGGATTCGGTGGACCCAATCATGGCCGCGATGGAAGCCGCCGAACGCGCGGCCGAGGAAGCCACCGTCCGTCGCACCGCGCCCATGCCCGTGCCGCCGCCCGTGCTGGTGCCGGTGGTGGAAGCGCCGCCGCCTGAACCTGTGGCCGCCGCGCCGGTCGCTGCCGAACCCGCGCCCGCGCCGGTGATCGAGCCCGCAGCGGCGGTCGAGCCGCCACCGCCCCCTGCCCCAGTCGTCGCGGCCACGCCGCC
>JAAFHD010000331.1 GCA_013298245.1 Alphaproteobacteria bacterium | reverse complement strand
GCTGCGATGGGCGTTTTTCGGTGTGGTCAGCAAGGCCCACGGCGGTCAGCATTTCGCCGGCGCGCGCCAGGCGGTCGCGATCGCTGGTCGCGCCGTCCATCTCCAGCGCCATGGCCACATTCTGCCGCGCGGTCAGAAACCCCAGCAGATTGTGGTTCTGGAAGATGAATCCGATGCGCTTGCGCAAGGCCACGCGCACGCTTTCCTTCGCCGCCATCAGCTCCTGCCCCAGCACGCGGGCGGAGCCATCTTGCATGGCGCGCAGCGCGCCGATCAGTGTCAGCAGCGTTGTCTTGCCGGAACCCGATGGGCCAGTGAGAATCACGATCTCCCCGGCTTCGATGCGCAGATCGACGTCGCGCAAAACAAGGCGGCGCAGTTCGCCCTCGCCATAGGCGAAGTTGATGTTCCGCAGTTCGACCGGGTGCTGCATCAGAACATGTCCGCGGGGTTCGCATCGCGCAGTTTGCGCATCGCCAACAGCCCCGCGAGGAAGCACATGCCGAAGACCAGCAGGAAGACCGACACCGCGCGATCGACCGGCATATACAGCGGCAGATAGGTGCCCTTGGCCACGAAGTCATACAGGAAGATCGACAGCGCCAGGCAGGGGATGAAGCCCAGTATCGCCAGGATGGTCGCCGCCCCCAGCACCACGCGCGCCAGGTACATGTTGGAATATCCCATCGCCTTCAGCGTCGCGTATTCCGACAAATGGCCCGAGATATCCGAGAACAAAATCTGGTAGACGATCACCATGCCGACCACGAGGCCCATCACGGTGCCGAAGCCGAAGATGAAGCCGATGGAGGTGCCGTTTTCCCAATAGGCGCGTTCAGTCGCGACCAGTTCGCGGTGGTTCAGCACGCGCACATCCGGCGGCAGCAGCGCGCGCAGGCGTGCGGTGACGGCGGCGACATCCGCACCTTCGCGCAGGCTGAGTGCGATCAAATCCGTGTTGCTCGCCTGGCGCGGGAAGATGCGGCGGAAATTCGTCTCGCTCATGATGACGTTGCCGTCGGCGCCGAAGCTGGGCCCGATTTCCACCAGCCCCACGATCTCCATGCTGCGCGTGCCGATCTGCACTTCGTAGCGGCCGCGTTCCTGGAAATACCGCGCGATCGGGCCGAATTCGGGGCGCGAGCGCAGGTCAAACGCGAAGGTATCGGGTCGCGTCAATTCATGGCGGATGGGCGCCAGGCCGGTGAACTGCACCGCATCCGATGTCATGTCCAAGCCGACGATCTGCGCCGCGCGGCGCCCGCCGGTTTCCGGGTTCCGCACCACCGCCTGCGACATGTAGAGCGGCACGGCGCGGTCCACATCCGGGTCCGCCAGCGCCTGGAAGGCGCGCGCGCGGGGGATTTGTTCAGGGCGAAACGACACCTGCGTCAGCGGTGATTGCAGGAACAGATCCGCCTGCATCGACGACAACATGTTGGTGGCACTGTCGAACAGCGCGCCACGAAAACCCAGCTGCATGAAGACCAGCAGGCCGGCGAACATCACGCCGGCAATCGCGGCCGCCAGGCGCGCGCGGTCGGCGCGCAATTGCCGCCATGCCAGGCGCAGCGCCAGGCCTTGCGATGACAGCATGCCAGGCGATGCCGGCGGCGGGCGCGGCGTGCCATCCGCCGGCGCCCAGGCGGCCGGTGCGGGTTTGCGGGAAATCTCGTTCATCGGGCGGCGCTGCCCTCCGGCCGGATCGCGACCTGCACCTGCATGTTGGACCGGCGCATCAGCGCGCGGCGGCCGTCTTCGCCGAGCGTCAGGCGCACTTCGACGGTGCGTGCGTCCACCGCCGCGACGGGGTCGGTGCCGGCCTGGGTGTTGCGCCGCACGGTCCAGCCGATTTCGCGGACCGTGGCGGTGAAGCGGCGGTTTTCGCCGGGCACGGAAATCTCGGCGGTCTGGCCGATGGCCAGGCGCGGGATGTCGGTTTCGAAGACATCGGCCGCGATATCCATGCGCGACAGATCGGCGATTTCCAGCAGGCCATCGGCGGCGGTCACCTGGTCACCGGGGCGGGCGGCGATGCGCAGGATGGTGCCGGCGATTGGTGCATGCACACGCGACAGCGCGGCATCTGCGATCGCCTTCGCCAGCGTGGCTTCGGCGTTGGCCAGGCGCGCTTCGGACAGCGCGACATCTTCCGTACGCGGCGATGACAGGGTTTCCAAAACGGCTTCGGCCTCCGCGCGTTCGGCGGCTGCGCGCGCGGCGGCGAAGCGGTTGCGTTCCGCCTGTGCAGCAGCGCCGGCGCCGGTGGGCACCAGGGTTTCGGCGCGCTGCGCTTCGCGGCGCGCATTGTCCTCGGCCGCGGTCAGGGCGGTGATGCGCGCGCGTTGGGCGGCGATTTCGCTCGGGCGGCCGGCGGCGCGGGTGCGGTCCAGGCTGGCGCGCGCTTCGACCAGCGCGGCCTCGGCGCGCATCACTTCGGCGTCCTTCAGGCCGGTATCGGCGAATTCGGCCAGCAGCTGGCCTTCGCGCACCTCATCGCCCTCGCGCACATGCAGGCGTGCCAGGCGCGTGACGTTCATGCCGCCGGGCACCTGCAGCTTGCGGATGCGGCTGGCGGGTTCCACGCGGCCCAGCGCGCCCACGCCCATCGCCACGGGGGCGGCGGGTTGCGCGGCGGCGGGCGCGGCGGCCTGGCGCGGCGTCATCGCATACCAGGCGCCACCGCCGGCGGCGCCGGCGACCAGCAGGAAAACCAAAGCGCGCTTCACTGGGCGTCCTCCAGAAGGGTGGCGAGCACGGCGCGGATGGCCGCGCGCTGTGCTGCATCGGGCTGCCACATGCGGAACATATGGGCCATGAAAAGTCCGTCGCAGGCGGCCATGATGGCCAGGCCGCGGCCGGCGGGCAGGCCTTCGGATTCGGCGGCCGCGCGGATGCGGGCGAAGACCTCGCGCACGGGGGCCAGCAGCGCGGTGTCATGGTGGTGGGCGGCCAGGAAGATGGCGCTGGCGCGGTCTGTGTGTTCGTCGTGCGGGCCGGGGCTGTCGAATTGCCAGGCGATGCAGGCGCGGGCGGTGCGGCCTGGGCCAGGGGGGACGGCCTCTCGCGTCTGTTCGAATTGCGCCTGAATGTATTCGGCCAGGCGCTGCATCAGGGCGGCGATGAGCGCTTCCTTGGAGGCGAAGTGATACAGCAGGCCGCCCTTGGAAACGCCGGCCTCGCGCGCCGCGGCCTCCAGCGTCAGCGCGGGCACGCCGCGCGCCTGGACGATGCGTTCTGCCGCGTCCAGGACGCGGGTGCGGGTGTCCAGCGTGATGGGTTGGTCGAGCATGGGGTGGATATAAACCGTCCGGCCGGTACAGTAAGATGCCGGATGGTGAAAAATTGTTGCGTCTGTGCGCCGGTCGCTATGGCTGTTTCCGACCCGGAGCGGCCACTCGGGTTGGCCCAATGAGCGCGAGGCTGTGCGTTGTGGCCATGTTCGTTCGGGCAAGCGAACAGCGGATAGATGTCACCGCGGCACGGGGTGGCGCGACACAGGACAGCGATTGATCGCGTCCAGCAGCCTGCACGCCGCCATTCACGGGGGCGGACGGCAATTGGCACCCACGGCGGGCTCCATGCCGGCCGTGATCGGGTCGAAGCCCTCCGGAAAGCGCGTCCGGGCGTCAAAGCCCGCACGGCGGAGGTCGGCGCCGGTCAGGTCGGCCCCAAAGAGGTCTGCGCCGCACAGGCGCGCCCCGTTCAGGAGCGCGCCGACTAGCGACGCGCCGGTGAGGTCTGCGTCGGTGAGGTCGGCGTTGTGCAGCAGGGCCAGGGGCAGCCGCGCATCGGCCAGCACGGCACCGGCGGCTTGCGTGTTCCCCAGGTTGGCGTCCTGCCCGGAGACGCCGCGCAGGCTGGCGCCGCGGAGCGCCCCAAACAGCGAGGCCCCCGCCAGTTCGGCACCGTCGAGCCTTGCGCGGCTGAGGTCGTTGCCGAGCTGGGCTTGGCTCAGATCCGCCCCGCGCAGGTCGGCACCCACGAACGACCCGCCGGTGATCCTCGCCCGGACGAGCCGGGCGCCGGCAAGCCGGGCGTCGTCCAGACGAACCTCGGTGAGGCGCGCCTCGGAGAAGTCTCTGCCACCGAGGTCGAGGCCTCGCAGGTCGAGGTCGCGCCCTTCGAACCCGCGGAAACTCATCTCCGCCACCGCAGTGCGGTCTCCCGCCAGGAGCCGTGCCTGGCCCAGCAACCGGGTCGCTTCGGTGTCGAACGGCGGGAGCGCGGCTGCGCGCGCCAGCGCCGGGATGGCGTCCCGGTAGCGCTGGAGCGAGAAGAGGGCGCGCCCTTCGCCCGCGTGCGCGGCTTGCAGCGCCGGCGCGGCTTGCGCGGCGGAGGCGTAGGCCT
>JAAFHD010000330.1 GCA_013298245.1 Alphaproteobacteria bacterium | reverse complement strand
CGGCGCGGCGCGGTTCCAGCATGTCATAGGGCGCGTGGTCGCGCGCATCCCAGGCATCACCGCCGGCGCGCGCGGGGGTGCCGCCGGCGACCATGCCGTGCATGGGCAGCGCGGTGCCGATGCCATGCAGCTGGCGCGCCAATGTCTCGGTGCCGCGCATCAGCGCGGACCATTCGCGGCCTATCGCGGCCATCGCGCCATGCAGCATTGGCACGCCCTCGGGCGCGATATCCTGTGCCACGCCGCCAGGCTGCACGCGGTCCATCATCAGCCGGTGGCCGAAGGCGGCGAAGGCGGCGCGCAGCATTGCCTCGCGCAGCATCGCGGCGCGGGCTGCGAGTGGTGGCGCGCCGGCGGCCTCGGCGATGCGTGACCAATGCAGCAATAGCACCGCGGCGCGTTCGGCCTCTGCCATCAGCGCGCGCAGTGCCACGGCCCTGGCGGGCGGCGCGACACCCAGCGCGGCCTCAACCGCGCGCGCGAAGGCCAGGCTGTGCGCGACCGTCGCATCACCCGCCAACCGCGCGGGAAACCGCGCCGCCGCGCGGGGCGACTTGCCGGTCATCAGCGCCAGCGTGCCCTTATGCGCATAGCCGGGCTGGGCTTCGGCGCGCAGCACTGCCTCACCCACGACATGCAGGCGCAGGTGCAGCGGTTCATCCACGCCGGCCGGCACCGGCCCCAGCGGCAATTGCCGGACGCCCGCGCCCTGCGCTTCCAGGAAGCGTGGTTGCAGCGCGGGTGCCGCGTGACGCACAGGGCGGCCGGACAAGGGGTTCAGCACCTCCCACCTGCCATGGTCCAGCAGCGGGCGGTCTTCCTCCGTGCCGAAGGGTTCCAGGCCCCAAAGGTCATGGATGGCGCGTTCGAACAGCCCGGCACCTGGTCGCGCGGCGGCGATGCTGTGGAAGCGCCGGTCGGGCGCGGCCGCCGAAATCACGCGCGGCAGCGGGTCCAGCACCAGCGCATGCAGCGCGGTCGGTTCCGCCCAAAGGCTGAGCAAAGGCGCGCGCCCGATCATGGCCAGCCCGCCGCGGTGCGCAGCCATGCAGTGAAGGGCGCCGGCATGGCCAGCGCGCCGATCAGCAACAGCAGCAGCAACCCGTGCAAGGGCAGCAGCACGCCAAGGCCAGGGCGCGCCGCACCTGGCGCATCTGGCGTGGGCGCGCCGAGGCACAGCAGCTGCGCCGCGCGCGCGATGGCGGTCGCACCCACCACCAGCCCCAGCAGCAGCGGCAGCAACAGCCAAGGCGCCTGTCGCGCGGCACTCGTCAGAAGCAGGAATTCCGCGGCGAAGGGCAGGAAGGGCGGCAGGCCGGCCAGCGCCAGCAAGGCCAGCGCAAAGCCCCAGCCTAGTGCGGGCTCGCTGCCCGCCAGCCCGCCGATGGCGGCGATGCGCGTGCTGCCCTTGGCGCGCGCCGCGGCCTCCAGCGCGACCAGCGCGGCGGTCATGGCCAGTGCCGCGCCCAGCATGGCCAGCACCGCCGCCATGCGGCCCGCCGGTCCACCCAGGCCAAGCGCCATCGCGGCCAGGCCTGACTGCATCACCATGACGAAGGCCAGCAGCCGCCGCGCATCGCGCCGGCGCCACAGCGCGAAGCCACCCAGCAACAGACCCAGCGCGCCGAGTGCGACCAGCACCTGTCCAGCCATGCCGCCAGGCGCCAGGCCATGCAGGCGCAGCAGCGCAGACAGGCCCAGCAGGGGCAATAGCACCAAGGGCAGCGCAGCCTCGGCGGGACTCAGCGCGGCGGCGGCGTCGGGCGCCCAGGCGTGCAGCGGCGGCAGTGCGGCCAGCACGCCGAAGCCCAGCAAGGTGAACAGCATGGCCAGTTGCAGCATGCCGGCATCGGCGCTGGGCGCGGCCCGCGCCATCTCGGTCAAGGACAGGCCGGTGGCGGGCATCGCGGCATGCAGCGCGACCAGCCCGAACAGCGCCAGCAGCGCGCCGGTGCCGATGATGGTCAGCGCCTTCCACGCGGCATCGCGCGCGCCATCGGCCAGCAGGGCGGCCAGCAGCAAGCCAGCCACCAGGCTGCCGGCCCAGAGTGCCAGCACATCGGCCGCCAGTAGCGACGCCATGCCGGCGCCGATAGCCAGATGCGGCAGCGCGGCGCGGCGGCGCGCGGCCGGCAGGGTTGGTGCGACGGCCAGCAGCACCACCGCCAGCAGCAGGATGAAGGGCGCCATCGCGGCATCGGCGGGCGACGCGATGGCATGCGCGATCGCGGCCAGCAGCAGCAGTACGCCGCCCGCCAGGTGCAGCGCGCGCGCCATGCCGGGCAGCGCCAGCAGCAACAGGGCGGCCAGCACCGGCACGCCCAGCAGGGCCATGGTTGTGGTCATGGCGAGGCCTCTCGCCACAACGCCAGCAGGCCGGCCAGAAGTGCGGCCAACAGCACGAGGCCGCCGGCCGCGACCGCGGGCAGCATGGGCATGCCGGCACCGATCGCGGCGAGCATGACCGCGCCCTCCGCGCTCATCAGCCCGGCGGCTTGCGCGAGTGGGTGGCGGCGCGTCGCCAGCATCAGCAGGCCCAGCAGCAGCACGGCCAGCGACAGCGCCAATTCCTCGCGCGTTAACGCAAGCCCGCCGGGCGCGACCGGCAGCGCCACCGCGATGGACAGCGCCAGCAGCGCGCCGCCCGCCAGCAGCGAGGGGATCACGCCGATGCCGGCATCCACATCATCGGGCGGTACCGCGCGCCACAGCGCGGCGGGCAGCAACACGGCCTTGCCGGCCAGCACCAGCAGCGCCGCCCACCATTGCCCGGCCGCCGCCGCGGCCAGCGCGACCACCACCGCCTGCGCCGCCGCCAACAGGATGATCGCCCCCGCGCCTCGGCGCGACAGCAACAGGAAAGCCAGCAGCAGCGCCGCGCCGGCCAGGAATTGCCCCGCCATCACGCGAGCCCCATGGCGACGAACAACAGCGCGCCAGCCAGCGCCGCCAGCAGCATCGCGCCGCCCAGCACTTCGGGCGCGCGGAACAGCGACAGACGCGGCAGCCACAATTCCGCCAGCGCCAGCAGCAGCGATGCGACGACCAGCTTGGCGCCCCACAGCGCCAAGCCCAGCAGCCATGCCAGCGGCCCCGCGCCACGCGCCGCAATGCCCCATGGCCAGGCGATCGCGACCAGCAGCATCACCCACACCATCGCCTGCAGCGCCGACTGCAATTGCCACAGCGCCAGGTCGCGGCCCGATGCCTCCAGCGCCGCATCAGGCAGCGCGTCGGGCATGGGCGGGCGGCCAGTGCCGCACAGCACCAGCAGCGCCAATGCGGCAATGGACAGCAGCATGGGCAGCGCCGCCGGCGCATCACGCAACGCGGCCAGAATGGGGTCGATGCCGGTGCTACCAGCGCCCATCGCCAATGCCAGCACCAGCAACAGCAGCGCCGGCACCGCGAAGGGCAGCAGCGCGAAGGCGCGGCCCGCCGCCATGCCGCCAGCCATGGTGCCAGCATCGAGCAGCGCCAGCACGCGCAACACCATCGCGACACCCAGTAATGTCAGCACCAGCAGCAGATCCGCCATCGGCGCCAGCGCCATGCCCTGCGCGAAACCCGGCACCAGAAGTGCCGCCAACAGGGTTGCCGCGCATGCCAGCGCGGGTGCGGAGCGCGCGATAGGGCTTTGCGCCTCCAGCAGCACGGGGCGCTTCTTCAGCAGCACCAGGATGCGCCGCCAAGCTTGCCAAGGCGGCGCCGCGCGCGCACCCAGCAGGCGGTCATGCCACCACGCGACCAGCGCCAGGAACACCGGCGCCAATGCCAGCACCAGCGCGGCGTGCAGCAGTTGCGTCAGCCAGGCGCCGAGCGCCGCCATCACGCCGCCACCGCCAGCAGCAGCAGCAGCCCCACCAGCAACGCGAAACCCGCGCTGATGGATTGTCGCGCCGAGAGATCGCGCAGCAATTCGACGCGCAGCGCCACCCAATGGCGCGCCGCGCCGATGCGCGCGGTGGCGATGCGGAACGGGTCTCGCCAGGCCGCCTGCCAGCGCGCCGGCGCGGGGTCGGTCGGCGGCGACAGATGCATGGCCTCGCGATAGCCCAGCAGCGGCGCACCCAGCAGCCGCGCCACCGGCTGCGCCAGCCCCGGCGCCGAGGGCTGCGCCATCGTATCGCCGAACACCAGATGCGGCGGCGGCGCGATGAAGCCGTGGTCCCAGGCCGGCCCCTGCGCCAGCCCGGTCGGTGCGCGCGCGGCGGCGATTCGCAGCAACAGCCACGCAAGGCCGGCGACCAGCAGCACGGCCGGCAGCGCGGCATGCCAGGCGCCCGCATCGCCCGCGCCGATGCCGTGCCATCCGGCGGGTGGCATTGCGGTCAGCCCGACCGCCGCCAGC